>NZ_JBFRFX010000020.1:0-135562 GCF_052115045.1 Cupriavidus sp. 2TAF22 | reverse complement strand
GGGGCCACCTGCGCCGCGGCCGGCTCCTGCATCCTCACCGGCGCGGCGGCAGCGGGGGCCGGGCTCGGCGCCTCTGCCGGCGCTGCCGCGATGGGCGGACGCAAGGTATGTACGGGTGCGGAAGCAGCGGGAGCCGAAACCGGCGCAGCCGCCACCACGGCAGCGGGYGCGACAGCGGTGACAGCGGTGACAGCGGTGACAGCAGCGTCTGCGGCCGCGCGGCCCGCGGACGCAGCGGCACGTGCGGGCCGTGCCTGCTGACCCCCGCCCTGCGCCGGAACGGGCGCAGGACTGGCCGAAGGACGGAAGGCCAGCATGCGCAGCAGCGTCATGGTGAAGCCGGCGTACTCGTCTGGCGCCAGGGCCAGCTCGCTGCGGCCCAGGTTGGCGATCTGGTAGAACAGTTGCACTTCCTGCGCATCGAAGCTGCCGGCAAAGCGCCGCACATCCGCGGCCTCCGGCCATTCTTCCTGCACCGATGCGGGCACCGCCTGGGCCAGCGCGACCTTGTGCAGCAGCGAGGCGAGATCCTGCAACGCCCCCGCAAAGGACAGGCTGCGATCGGCCATGCCATCGGCCACCGCCAGCATGGCGGCGCCATCCTCGGCCGCCAGCGCGTCCAGCAGTTGCACCAGGTAGCTCTGGTCGATGGCGCCGAGCATGCCGCGCACCGCGCCCTCGGATACCTGGCCGGCGCTGTACGCAATGGCCTGGTCGGTCAGCGACAGCGCGTCGCGCATCGAGCCGTGCGCGGCCTGGGCCAGCAGGCGCAGTGCGTTGGCGTCACGCTCGATGCCTTCCTCGCCCAGGATATGGTCGAGGTGGCCGACGATATGGCCCGGCGGCATCTGCTTGAGGTTGAACTGCAGGCAGCGCGACAGCACCGTGACCGGGATCTTCTGCGGATCGGTGGTGGCCAGAATGAACTTGACGTGCGCGGGCGGCTCCTCCAGCGTCTTCAGCATGGCGTTGAAGGCGTGGTTGGTCAGCATGTGCACTTCGTCGATCATGTAGACCTTGAAGCGCCCCGCGGTCGGCGCGTACACCGCCTTGTCCAGCAGGGAGGCCATCTCGTCGACGCCGCGGTTGGAGGCCGCGTCCATCTCGATGTAGTCGACGAAGCGCCCGCTGTCGATCTCGGTGCAGGCCTTGCAGACCCCGCACGGCTGTGCGGTGATGCCACCGTTGCCGTCCGGCCCGAGGCAATTGAGCGCCTTGGCCAGGATCCGGGACAGCGTGGTCTTGCCGACGCCCCGCGTGCCGGTGAACAGGTAGGCGTGATGCAGCCGCTGTTGCTCCAGCGCGTGCGTGAGCGCGCGGACCACGTGCTCCTGGCCGACCAGCGTGGTGAAATCCCGGGGGCGCCATTTGCGCGCTAGCACTTGATAACTCATGGCGGCGATTGTAGCAAATGGCGGCCGTCGTCCAGCGGGGACTTCGCGCGATCCCCTGTATTTGACCCGGCTTTGCGCTCCGGCTTGCGGTCTGCGCCCGCGCCGGCTATCCGCACTCCCCGACGTAGCCGCAATTGGCACACTTGGCGCAGCCGTCGACCTTGTGCAAGGCATGGGCACCGCACTCGGGGCAGGGCTTGCCCGAACCGAGGCCCAGGCCCGCCGCCGACTGGCCCGCCGCGCGAGCCGGCTGCCCGGCGCCGGCCGCCTGCCCGCCGATCGCTTCCGGCCCCCTCCCCTCCAGCACGGCGAGGCGCGCCGCAAGCGCCGCCACCGGCACCTGGCCACCTTCGGCGTCAAGGAAGCTCCGCTTGATCAGGATGCGCTGCAGGGCGTAGCCGATCGCGGCCACCTCGGAATCGTGAAAGCGCGGCGCCTCGCTGCCGTCCTGGCGCACCAGCGTGCCGTAGCGCACCGTGCCCTTGTCCCACACCACATTGCGCATGTCGGCCAGGGCCTTGGCGATGGAGCCGCCCGAGCGCGCCACCATCGACAGCAGGCGCATGGTGGAGGTGATCCACTGCTGGCCGTCATTGCGCTGCCCGGCCGGCATGAAGAATTCCACCGGCCGCTCCACCGCCACTGGCTTGCCGTCCAGCACGCCGGCCACACGCATGAAGTTGACGGTGAGATAGACGGTCTTGTGCCCTTCGTAGGTCATGTATTCGACCTTGGATGTCACCCCTTCGAGGTCGCCCACCGGGCGGCTGCCGAACGGCTTGCTCAGGGGATCGTCGGCCTGCGCCGTCGCGGCGGGCGCTGCCGGCGCGTCCGCCGGCACCGACAGCACCGCCCCGAGCACGCTGTTGGGGCGGTAGGTGGCAAGCCCCTTCAGCCCGGCCCGCCACGCTTCCAGGTAGAGATTCCGGAAGGCCTCGTAGGGATAGTCCTCCGGCACGTTGACGGTCTTGCTGATGCTGGTATCGATATAGGGCTGCACCGCCTCGAGCATCTTCATATGGTCCAGCGCCGACATCTGCAGCGCCGTGACGAAGCTGTCCGGCAGTTGCGCCATGTCGGCGCCGAGATGGCGGTAGAGCCGCCAGGCATGGTCGGCCACCTCGAACACCCGGTAGCTGTCGTCCGCCATGCGCTTGCGGCGGTTGTAGGTCCACGAGAAGGCCGGCTCGATGCCGTTCGAGGCATTGTCGGCAAACGCCAGCGTGATGGTGCCGGTGGGCGCGATGGAGAGCAGGTGCGAATTGCGGAGGCCGTCGCGGGCAATGACATCGCGCACGGTCTGCGGCAGCCGCCGCGCAAAGCCGCTGGCCAGGTATTCGCCGGCCTTGAACAGGGGGAAGGCGCCCTTCTCACGCGCCAGGCCGGCAGATTCCAGGTAGGCGGTGTCACGCAGGGTCTCGGCGATGCGCGCGGCCAGGGCGCGCCCGGCTTCGGCATCGTAGCGGATGCCCAGCATCACCAGCGCGCTGCCCAGGCCCAGGAAGCCCAGGCCGACGCGGCGCTTGGCATGGGCTTCGGCGCGCTGCTCGGGCAAAGGCCAGAACGTGATATCGAGCACGTTGTCGAGCATGCGCACGGACAGCCGCACTACTTCCGCGAAGGCCTCGAAATCGAAGCGGGCATCCGCGCCGAAAGGCTGGCGCACGAAGCGGGTCAGGTCGATCGAGCCCAGGTCGCAACAGCCATAGGCGGGCAGCGGCTGCTCCGCGCAAGGGTTGGTGGCCTCGATGCGTTCGCAGTAGTAGAGATTGTTGTCGTCGTTGATATGCGAGAGAAACAGCACGCCGGGCTCGGCATGGTCGTAGGTGGCCTGCATGACCTGGTCCCACAACTGCCGGGCGGGCACGCGGCGGTAGACCCACTGGCCGTCGTCGCGCCGGTAGGCCCCGGCGGCGATGACCTCGGCGCCAGGCTCGGCCTCGTGGACCAGCTCCACCTCGGCGTTGGCCTCGACCGCGCGCATGAAGTCATCGCTGACACCGACCGAGATATTGAAATTGGTCAGGTCCCCCTTGTCCTTGGCGTGGATGAAGGTCTCGATATCCGGATGATCGCAGCGCAACACCCCCATCTGCGCGCCGCGGCGCGATCCCGCCGATTCCACCGTAGCGCAGGATGCGTCGAACACCTTCATGAACGATACCGGCCCCGAGGCGCGCGAATGCGTGCCCCGCACCAGGGCGCCGGCCGGCCGGATCGCCGAAAAGTCATAGCCCACGCCGCCGCCGCGCCGCATGGTCTCGGCCGCTTGCGCCACGGCGGTATAGATGCCGGGCTTGCCGCCGCGCGCCTCGGACACCGAATCCCCCACCGGCTGCACGAAGCAGTTGATCAAGGTGGCCTCGATGCGCGTGCCTGCCGCGGAGTTGATGCGCCCGGCCGGCACGAAGCCCTGCTCCTGTGCCCACAGGAAGCGCTCGGCCCAGCGCTCGCGGTCGGCCGGGGCTTCGGCCTCGGCAAGCGCCCGTGCTACGCGCAGGCGCACATCGGCAATGGTGGCTTCCTCGCCCTTGGCGTACTTCTCCAGCAGGACTTCGGTGGAGATGTCCTGGGGTGGCAGCGTGGCACGGAGCATCTGTTCGTTGGCATTCATCGCTGGTTCTCGCTGGTCTTGCCGGGCTTGTGGCTGCGGTGCCCGCCGGCCTGCACGGTTTCAATATGGCGCTGCCGGGAAGCCCCCGGCCCGCGCCAGCCGATCCATTCATCCGATCAATTTCGAGGGAAATCGCCAGAGCCGCCCGCTCTAGGTTACAATGCGCACCGGACGGGCCTCCTCGCATGGCGGCGCGGTCAACCTGGTCAGGTCGGGAACGAAGCAGCCACAGCCGTTTTCCGCCAGTGCCGAGGGTCAGGCTCGTCCCCCAATTCTTCCTTGCAGCGTACGCTCTGCAATCCCGCCTTTCGCAAGACCTCCCCGTATCATCGAGTATTTGCCGACTCTGGTATTTGCCGGCACTGGTTTTGCCGGCGCACCGCTACGCCCGTGGCCTGTCGCTTCGCGCCTCGCTCGCCAATGCGCGCCGGCCCGCCTATTGTGCCGCGCCGGCCAGCGCATGCCCTGATCCAGGACAAGTCTAGAACAGGGAGCCCTGGCGTGCAGCCTGCAGCGCATCAGCCACGATCCACTCGCCGTCGGCCGTGGCCACGCCCGCCTCGACGCGCCGCCCCGGAAACATCGGCCTGACTGCCGCCACATAGCGCGCAAGCTGCTGTGCGTAGGCTGCATGCTCCTGCGGCAGCAGGCGCAGCTTGTAGTCGATGATCACCACGCGCGCGTCGAACTCCACCAGGCGGTCGATGCGTAGCAGGCGGCCGCGCGCGTCATACAGCTCGACCTCGTTGCGGGCGCTGCGCGCACCCTGCGGGAACAGCAGCGGCCGCAGCGCCGCCGAGTCGAGCATCAGGCGCGCGGCATCCAGCGCGGCCTGCGCCTGCGTCCTCCACAGTTCGCGCGCCTGGGCGTCGCCGCCACCCGCAAGCGGAAACCAGCGCATCACCGTTTCGGGCGCGGGGAATGCCTCGAACGCCTCGGGATAGCGCGTGATGCGCTCGAGCAACGCGTGCAGCAACTCGCCATGACGGGCCGCGTCGGCATCGAACACGATGGCGTGGCTGTCGTCTTCGGCGGGCTCCTGCGCGCTGTCTTCATCCTCCCATTCGTATGCCGGCACCAGCGTGTCCGCCGCCTCGCGGTAGCGCTGACGGAAATCGGCATAGCGCACGCGCGCATCGTTGCCGGCCAGCCGCTCGCCGTCGGCATGGGCCGTCGACGGCGGGCGGGCGTCCACCAACGCGCCGACCCCGGCCGCCTGCAGGCGCGCATACCAGCTGCCGGCGATCTCGCGGTTGCCTTGCGCACTCTCGGCGCTGCGCGATGCGCGCCCCTTTACGCCGCTCACCAGCAAGCCCTGCCGCGCGCGCGTCATCGCGACGTAGAGCAGGTTCCAGTTCTCGCGCTCGGCCAGCGCCGCCTCGGCTTCGAACAGTGGCGCGCGCGCCAGCCCGCGCGTGCTGCGCTTGCCATAGGCGGAGAAATGCACCGGCACCGGCGACGCCGGCGGCCAGTCGACCAGGATGCCGCCGCGGTCGGCGGCGGCGTCGCTGTGGTTGGCATCGAGCAGCACCACGAACGGCGCCTCCAGGCCCTTGGCGGCGTGCACGGTCAGGATGTGCACGGCGTCCAGCGCGCTGTCGGCGACATCGGCATCGGCATCGCCCTCGGCGTCTTCCGCGTTGTCCGCCATGCCACCTTCGTCCGGGCTTTCGCCCTCTTCGCCGCGGCGGATTTCCTGCAGCTCATCGATGAACTTGGGCAGGCTCGGATAGCGCCCACCGTCGAGATCGAGCGAGAGCTTGAGGAAGGCATCGAGGTTGGCCAGCACCTGGTCGCGGATCTCGGCGGGCGCGGCCTCGGCATAGCGCCGGCGCACCTCGCCGCCGTGATAGATATGGTCGATCAGGTCGTGCACCGGGCGGTGCGGCGCCACCTCCAGCCAGTGGCGCAGGCGCGCCACGCCATCGCGCAGCGCCGGGCTGGCAAACTCGGGCAGGCCCTGCTCGCGCAGGCAAGCCCACCAGCCCGGGCGCGGCTCCTGCGCCTGCGCCATGCGCGCGATGGCGACCAGGTCGTCGTCGGTGGCGCCTACCAGCGGACTCTTGAGCACGTGGGCCAGGTCCAGGTCCGACTCCGGCGTCATCAGGAAGGCCAGCAGCGCCGACAGGTCGAGCGCCTCGAGCGTGGCCAGCAGGCCGCCGCGGCGCGGGCTCAGGCAGGGGATGCCAGCCTCGCGGAAGGCACGCTCGTATTGCGCCAGGTGGGTCTTGCGGCGTACCAGCAGATGCATGTCGCTCCAGCGCGCGGGGCGCGCGCCGTCGCTGTCCGCTACCGGCACCGTGGCGCGGATATGGCGCAGCCACGCGGCCACGCGCCTGCCCTCCTCCAGGCGCAGCGAATCGCCCTCGTGCTGGCGCGGCTGGGTCAGGGTGTCGCGGTGGGTGGCGGCGGGCGCGGCATCGCGGGCTTCGTCCGCGCCATCTTCCGCGCCCTCTTCCGTGCCCTCGTGGGATTGCGCCTCGGGCTCGACCAGCGGCAGCAGCCACACCGGGCCGCCGGGCTCGTCCAGCGCGGTGGTCTGGGTCTCGAACAGCGGATAACGGCCGTCGGCGCGCGCGCCATCGAACACGGCATTGACCCAGTCGAGCACCTCGGGCCGGTTGCGGCGCGTGCGGTTGGTGCGCAGCACGGTGGCGCCGAAGCCGGCCTGCAGCATCTCGCTGGCGGCCTGGAACAGCCGCGCGTCGGCGCGGCGGAAACGATAGATGGACTGCTTCGGGTCGCCCACCAGGAACACCGTGGGCCGCTCGCCCAGCCCTGCATAGCCAGCCAGCCAGCCCTGCAGGATGCGCCACTGCAGCGGATTGGTGTCCTGGAACTCGTCGAGCAGCAGGTGACGGTAGCGCGCGTCGAGGCGGACCTGCAGATAGGTGGCGGTTTCTTCGTCGCGCATCAGCTTTGCCGCCAGCCATTCCAGGTCGGCGAAATCCATCGCGCGCTGCTCGGACTTGTGATGCTGGTAGCGCATCAGCAGCGCATCGCCGAGTTCGTAGAGCGCCAGGTTGACGGCCAGCACGGCGGCCTCGCAACGACGCTGCGCCACCCGCTCCAGCGCGGCGCAGAACTCGCCATGCCCGGCCACGAACGCCTCGACCGCGGCTTCACCGCCCAGCGCCTTGGTCAGCGCGGATGTGGCGCGCAGCGAGCGCGGCTTGCCGGCGGCGGTGAAGAACGCATCGCGCAGGACCACGAAGGCGCGCTCGGCGGGCTCGCCGCCTTCGCCGCCGCTCTCGCGCCAGGCGCGGATCGCCATCAGCGCGTCCACCAGGCGCGTGGCGTGAGCCTGCTCGGTCTTGCCGCCGCGCCCCAGTTGCGATGCCATGTCCTGGCAGGCGTCGAGCCAGCTGTCGTCGGCCAGCACCTCGAGCAATACGTCGACGCGCGCGTCGTCGCCGAGATCGGCGGCCAGCGCCTCGGCGGGATCGGTGCTCTCCTTGAAGGCAAGCCACTCGCTGCGCGCATGGAACATGGCATCGAGCAAGGCGCGCGCCTGGAATTCGCCGATGGCGTCCACCAGCTGCTCGAACGCCGCGCGCAGCGCGGCATACGGCGGCGTGGCCAGGGCCTGCCAGAACGGCGCCCACGCCTCGCGCTTCATGCGCAGCGCGTCCTCGCGCAGCGTGGCGCCGGGCACGATGCCCGATGCCAGCGGCGCGCCGCGCAACAGCGTGCCGAACCAGCCATGGAACGTGTCGATCGCCATGCGACCCGGCGCGGCCAGCACCTGCGCATGCAGCCCGCGCGCACGCGGCAGCGCGGCGCGCGCGGCAGCCTCCGGCAGCCCGCGCTGGACCAGCGCGGCAATCACGGCTTCGTCATCGTCGCGCGCGAGCTGCGCCAGCACTTCCAGCAGGCGCTCGCGCATTTCCTCCGCGGCCTTGCGCGTGAAGGTGATGGCGAGGATCTCGTGCGGCGCCGCGCCCGCCAGCAGCAGGCGCAGCAGGCGCGCCACCAGCAGCCAGGTCTTGCCGCTGCCGGCGCAGGCCTCCACCACCACCGAGGCGGCGGGATCGCACGCCGCGCGCGTGAACTCCGCTTCGGCGACCGCTGCGCCGTCGCGCAGATAGGCGTGGATGCTCATGCCCGCCCCCCGACCTGCGGCGGCAATGCCGTGCTCTCCCAGAAGCCCTTGCGGCACAGCCCTCGCGCGGTGCAATAGGTGCATGCGCTGGCGTCGCCGAAGGCCGGCATGGGCGCGTCCTGCCGCAGGCGCATCACGTCCTCGCGCAACTGGCGCGCGAGCCACGCCACGGCGGCATCGAAATCGGGCAGGCCCACCTCGCGCTGGGACGCGGGCGTCCCGTCCCTGGTGCCCTCGAGCGCCACCCAGCTGCCGACCTTCACGTCGGCGCGCAGCAATCCATAGAACGGCAACTGGCAATCCTCTTCCACATCCGCGACCTTGCGCTTGAGGCGCAGCACGCTCTGCGTCTTGTAGTCCAGTACCGCGCGGCTGCCGTCGCGCGCGCGGTCGAGCCGGTCGATGCGGCCGTTGACGCGCAGCGGCTGGCCATCCGGCATGGCCAGGTCGACCGTAGCGTCAAGTTCGCCGCCATCCCAGAACCAGCCTTGCGCCTCGCGCTCGGCCTGCCACGCGACGTAGGACGGCAGCACTTCGCACCAGCGCCGGTAGTAGCCGATGGCGTTGCCGTCCTCGCGCATCAGCGCGCCGAATTCGTGTTCGGAGATTTCGCGCAGCCGCGCCAGGCGCGCATCGTCATGGCGCAGGCCATCCTGCGCGGCCTCGCGGTGATAGCGCAACAGCACGCGGTGCAGCAGTTCGCCGATATCGCGCTTTTCGAGATCGTCGCTGACCACCTCGAGACCAGCCAGGCCGAGCATGCGGCCGGCGAAGAACTGATACGGACAGCGGCGCAGCATGTTGTACGCCTGCGCGCTCCAGCGCGCAGGCACCAGCTCCGATGCCGCCGGGGCCGGCATACCGCCGACCTCGGCAAAGGTGTCGTGCAGCAGCGGCAAGGCGCTGGCCTCGATCGGCACCCCCGCGCGCGAGCACAGCGCGCTGAGCCGCTCGAGCCAGCCCGAGACGTGCTTGGGTTCGCCGCGCGCGCCGAGGCGCTGCCAGGTCAGCATCACGTCGTCGTTGTTGAGCAGTACCTCGGCGAGATCTCGCGCCTGCTGGGCGAAGCGGACTTCGCGGTCTTCCAGCGCGAGCTCGCGGCGCATCTGGTTGGAGAAGAACATCAGCTCGGCCGCGCTCGAAGGCAGCTGGCCATCGTCGCAGCCGACCACCACCACGCCGTCGAAGCGTCGCATGCGCGCGCCGTTGAGCGGCAGGATGGCGATGCGCGCGGAGCCGCTGGCCGACGGCTCCTTGTAGGCCACGGATTCGAGCAGCGCCGACAGCATCGAGCGGAATTCCGCCAGGTCGAGCGTGGCGGCCGCGCCGGTCTCGTCCTGCGGCAGCTCGGCCAGGCGCGCCAGCGCGTCGAGCAACTGGCGGCCGGCGTCGTCCGCGGCCAGGGCCTCGCGCATGCCAAGCGCATCAAGCGTGGCGTCGAGCCGCTCAAGCCAGGTGGAAACCGGCTTCTGCGTGCGGCCGCGCGGCCATTCGCCGGCCTCGGCGGCCAGCCGCTGCACCAGCTCGCAGGCAGCCTCGCGCGCGGCGTGGCGTGCATCTTCGCCGGGCTCGCCGGACGCTTCCGACACTTCGGCCAGGCTGTCGCGCCTGGCCTCCGGCGCGAAGCGCTGCTGCAGGCGGCGCCAGCCACCGCTGATGCCGTCGCGGCGGATCTGCCGCTCGAGCGCGGCGATGGCCGCGCCGCGCCCGGCGAAATCGGGCAAGCAGAACGGGCTCTTGAGCAGGTCGAGCAGCGCCGCGGTATTGCCGTCCTGGTTGAGCAGGTCGAACCAGCGCATCAGCGCCGCGGCGGCGCGCGTGGTGGAAAGCTTCCAGCCGGTTTCATCGCGCACCGGCGCGCCGGCGCGCGCCAGCAAGGCGCGCGCGCGCCGCGCGACCACGCGGTCGTGCGCGACCAGTGCCACGTGGCGCCGGCCTTCGTTGAGCCACTGCACCAGTTGGCCGGCCGCGGCCGCGGCTTCGTCCTCGAAGCGCGCGCTGCCAACCACGCGCACGCGCGGACGCTGCGCCGGCAGGCCGCGTGGCGGCGCGCGGCCTGCCGCGGACGCCTGCGCCCCGGGCAGGCGCGCCTCGGGCCATAGCGCGAGCAAGGTGTCGTACCAGTCGTGAGCCTGCGCGCCATCTCCGGCGCCATTTCCGGCGCCATCCTCCTCGTCCGGCCCTTGCGCCAGTGCGGTCCAGTCGTAGCCGATGCGCATCACCGGCACCAGTTCCGCGGCCTGCTGCAGGAACGCCTCGTCGATCGGCGTGGGCGGCGTGGGGCCCAGCCAGATGACGGGGCCGTCGACGTGCGTGGCGAGCCGGTGCAGCGCGCGGCGGCGCGCCGGCAAGGGATCGTCCGGGCCGGACAAGGCTTGCCAGAAGGCCATCACGATGCGCGCCTCCTCGCCGAGAAAGCGCGATGACAGATGCGCGTAGGTCCGCTCCAGCGCGCCCTGCAGCAAGGCCGCGCGGTCGTCGCCGTCGATATCCTCGTCGCGGATGGCCGCGTCGTCGAGCCAGCGCGCGCTCAGCTCGTCGCTGATGGTGAGCAGCGTCTGCGCCAGGCCCCAGGCGGCGGCTTCGGTCTGGGCGCCGAATGCGCGCCGCAGCCAGTCTTGCGACCGGATGGCCTGCTGCACCGCCAGCAGCCGCGCCGCATGGCTGCGCACCGGCTGCGCGTCGGGCGGCATATCCAGCAGCCAGTGGCCGAGCGTGAGCACGCGCGGCAGCAGGCGCGGCGCACCGGCCGCGCGCGCGGCGGCATCGAGCGCCTGGCGCACGCCGGGGATCTGCGCCGCCGTAGGCACCACCACGTGTGCGGCGGCCTGCTGCTCCCCGCAGCGGTCGAGGAAATACCAGGCCGCGGCGGCGGCCTGCGGCAGGAAGTCGGGACCGGGGCGGAATTGCAGCGAAGTCATGAAACGGAAGTGACGGCCGGAAGGAAGGTCATGGCGATCGCCAGGCGGCGCTCACGGGCGCAGGAACGCAGCCGCCCGTTCCGTCCGCGCGGCGCACGGACAGGTAGCGCGGCTGCATGCCGCGCGCGGGCGACCAGGCGCGCGCAAGCGCGAAGGACGCAGGAAACAGGGGAAGCGCTGGAAACGCCCGGATGCCCCGCTGTCTTCAGCGGCCGGTACCTTCGATGCGGGCGCGGATCTCGCGCGCGGTCTCGAGCAGGCCCTGGTAGCCCGACCGGGCATGTTCGGGGAGGTCGGGATCGCCGATCAGCGCGCCGAGCGTTTCGATCACGCTGTACAGCAGGCCCCTGGCCGCGCCGCCGGCAATGCTGTTCTGCTCCACCGCGCTATTGATATGGTCCAGCGCGTCGCTCAGGTGCGCCACGGTGGGCGACTCTTGCGGATCGGGCTTGGAGGAATTGTCGGTCGTCATGGTCGATGGCCTTGTGTGGTGCGCGTGATTCTATTCTACGCGCCGCAGTGCGCCCGGCTTTGCCTCCTGACATGGAAAAGCCAGATGCCAGGCACACCCGGGTATGTGCACGATAAATCATACGGCGGCGGCCACGGCCCGGGGACGCCATTGAGAAAAGCTCTCGCGCCCATTAATACAATCACTCCACCGGCATGGCATTAGCGGGCAGAATGCATGCAAGCGCCGCCGTGCCGGATCACCCATTCGGATCACCTTTTTCCTGCACGTACGGCAGCGCACTGACAGCTTGGGGGGGCAGGTATTGAATTTCCGTCAACTGGTAACATATCTGCAGCATCCGCCTTTCCTGGCCATCCCGTCGCCCGGGACAGCCGGCATCGGGTGAGGCGCCCGCCTACGGGCATGCGCAAACTCGTGTAATGTAGCGGTTCGGCAAATCCCGCCTTCAAAATCAACAGAGCGAAACCAGAGGTTTTCCGCCATGAGTGAACAAATCAAGTATGTGAGCGACGCCTCCTTTGACGCCGACGTGCTCCAGTCCGACAAGCCTGTCCTGCTCGATTTCTGGGCAGAATGGTGCGGTCCTTGCAAGATGATCGCCCCGATCCTGGACGAAGTGGCAAAGGACTACGGCGACAAGCTGCAGATCGCGAAGATCAACGTCGACGAGAACCAGCAAGTGCCGGCCAAGTTCGGCATCCGCGGTATCCCCACGCTGATCCTGTTCAAGAATGGCGCGGTTGCCGCGCAGAAGGTCGGCGCGCTGTCCAAGTCGCAGCTGACCGCATTCCTCGACGGCAATCTGTAAGACGATTGCACGGGGCGCGGCGCCGGCCGGCGCGGCCCCGCTGTAGCCACAATCCGACGTGCGTGCGCCAGCTCTGGCGCACCGGCCGGATTGTGCTAAGATGGCACCAACAACTTCCCCGAGCGTCCGCTCATTTCTTCCCCCCTCTTTAGGTCCAGCCCGTCCGGGCGCCTCTGTACCCCTCGTCTATGCACCTGACAGAACTCAAATCGCTTCACGTGTCTGCGCTTCTCGAAATGGCCGCGACCCTCGAGATCGACAACGCACAGCGGATGCGCAAACAGGAGCTCATGTTTGCCATCCTGAAGAAGCGCGCCAAGCTGGGCGAAACCATCTTTGGCGACGGCACGCTGGAAGTCCTGCCGGACGGATTTGGTTTCCTGCGCTCGCCCGAGACGTCGTACCTGGCGAGCACGGACGATATCTACATCAGCCCTTCGCAGATCCGCCGCTTCAACCTGCATACCGGCGACACCATCGAAGGCGAGGTGCGGACCCCCAAGGACGGCGAGCGCTACTTCGCGCTGGTGAAGGTGGACAAGGTCAACGGCCAGGCGCCTGAAGCGGTGAAGAACCGCATCATGTTCGAGAACCTGACGCCGCTGCACCCGAACCGGCCGCTCACGCTCGAACGCGAAATCCGCGCCGAGGAAAACATCACCGGCCGCATCATCGACATGATCGCGCCGATCGGCCGCGGCCAGCGCGCACTGCTGGTGGCGTCGCCGAAGTCGGGCAAGACCGTGATGCTGCAGCACATCGCCCACGCGATCGCCAACAACCATCCGGAAGCCGACCTGTTCGTGCTGCTGATCGACGAGCGCCCGGAAGAAGTGACGGAAATGCTGCGTTCGGTGCGCGGCGAGGTGGTGGCGTCGACCTTCGACGAACCCGCCATCCGTCACGTGCAGGTCGCCGAAATGGTGATCGAGAAGGCCAAGCGCCTGGTCGAACTCAAGCGCGACGTGGTGATCCTGCTGGACTCCATCACGCGCCTGGCGCGCGCCTACAACACGGTGGTGCCGGCCTCGGGCAAGGTGCTGACCGGCGGTGTGGATGCCAACGCGCTGCAACGCCCGAAGCGTTTCTTCGGCGCCGCGCGTAACCTGGAAGAAGGCGGTTCGCTGACCATCATCGCCACCGCGCTGATCGAAACCGGCAGCCGCATGGACGACGTGATCTACGAAGAGTTCAAGGGCACCGGCAATATGGAAGTGCACCTCGAGCGCCGCCTGGCCGAGAAGCGCGTCTATCCGTCGATCAACCTGAACAAGTCCGGCACCCGCCGCGAGGAACTGCTGATCAAGCCGGAAATCCTGCAGAAGGTGTGGGTGCTGCGCAAGTTCATCTCCGACATGGACGAAGTGCAGGCCATGGAGTTCATCCTCGACAAGATGAAGGCGACCAAGAACAACGCCGAGTTTTTCGATATGATGCGCAGAGGCGGCTGACCGCTGGCTGTACCGCGCGCCGCGGCGCGCGCGTATCGCACAGAAGGGCGTGCCACGGCACGCCCTTCTGCTTTGCACGCCGCGCCCGCCCGAGGCGCCATCCCGGCACCCTATCTGCAGGAGAATCATGTTCGGCAGACTGAGCCACTTCCTGAAAGACCGCGCGCGCGGACGCAAGCTCGAGCACTACGCCATCCCCGACTCGCTCTGGGAACACACGGTGGCGACGCTGCCGTTCGTGCAGCGCTACGGCGCCGACGACCTCGCCGCGCTGCGCGAGCTTGCCACGCTGTTCATCGCCGAGAAGGAATTCTCCACCGCGCACGACTTGCCGCTTGCCGACGAGATGGTGACCAGCGTGGCGACGCAGGCCTGCGTGCCCATCCTCAAGCTCGGCATCGAGTGGTATCGCGGCTGGCGCGGCATCGTGCTCTATCCGGGCGAGTTCATCATCCGGCGCACCGTCGAGGACGATATCGGCCTCGTGCATGGCGTGGTGGAAGAAGCCAGCGGCGAAGCCTGGGAACATGGGCCGGTGATCCTGTCCTGGCCCGACGTGCGCACGCCGGGAACGGGGACCGGCGGCCGCCACGCCCACCCCGACGACACCTATAACGTCGTCATCCACGAGTTCGCCCACAAGCTCGACATGCTCGACGGCGAGCCGGACGGCGTGCCGCCCTTCTCGCGCGTGCTGCATGCCGGCGTGGACCGCGAGCAATGGGCCGAGACCCTGCTGACCGAATACGACCGCTTCGCCGATGCCTGCGACCGGCAATCCGACCACGCCTGGGACCATCCCGAGCGGCTGCCGCCGGCGCTGCGCGTGATCGACCCCTACGGCTGCGAAGCGCCAAGCGAGTTCTTTGCCGTGGCCTCGGAGACCTTCTTCGTGGAACCGGACAGGCTGCGCAAGCACTGGCCGGCCCTGTATGGCGTACTGTCCACGTTTTACCGCCAGGATCCGGCCTCGATGTGATTCGTCACCGATACGCCGGCATGGCCGGCCAATTCATCCGGGGCGCTCGCAAATCTTGCCCAGCTTTTTGTTTTTCTGCGATAATCCCGGTTTGTCCGTTATCGGCAAGTGGTTCGTTCGCCGCGACACTGCCAGCCCGGTTCCGCCGGAGCTTAGGCAACGGCAGCGCGGCATGCAGCGGACTGGCTACCCAACCTGAAAGGAAGCACCATGAAAGAAGGCATTCACCCGAATTACCGCGAAGTCCTGTTCCACGACGTGTCGAACGACTTCAAGTTCGTGACCCGCTCGACGATCCAGACCCGCGACACGATCGTTCACGAAGGCAAGGAATACCCGCTGGCCAAGATCGAAGTCTCGTCGGAATCGCACCCGTTCTACACCGGCACCCAGAAGATCATGGACACGGCCGGCCGCGTCGAGAAGTTCCGCCAGAAGTTCGGCAGCAAGCTGGGCAAGGCCGCAGCGAAGTAATCCGCTGCGCGAGCCCGCTCGCAGCACGGCCTCGGACGATGCTCCGGCGCCGCGCACCCAAGCAAAGAGGCAGCATCGGCTGCCTCTTTGCTTTTGCATTCTCCGTGCTCTTGCCTTCTTCGCGCCCAGCGCGCCGGCGCAGGCGTAGCCAACCGGAGGCGCCCATTCGGCCGCCCCCAAGCCCCACCGATCCATGAGCGCAGCCAAGACTTCCCGAGTCCACCTCACCGCAGCCGCCACCGGCGCGCTTCCGCGCGGACTGCTGCTGGCCATCTGCATCATCTACGGCCTGGCCGGCCTGTTCGGCCGCGACCCGTGGAAGAATGAGGATGCGGCCGGCTTCGGGGTGATGTGGCAACTGGCTACCGGTGGCGTGCAGGACTGGCTGATGCCGAATATCGTAGGCCGGCCCTATGGCGACGACGGCCCGCTGGTGTTCTGGGTCGGCGCCGCCATGATCCGCCTGTTCGGCGGCTGGCTGGGCGCGCCCGACGCCTCGCGCCTTGCCACGGCGCTGTTCTACTTCGGCACCTGCGCGCTGATCTGGTACGCCACCTATCTGCTCGGCCGCCGCGCCGAGGTCCAGCCCTTTGCCTATGTCTTCGGCGGCCAGCCCAATGCGCGCGACTACGGCCGCACGCTGGCCGACGGCGCGCTGCTGATCTTCCTGGCCTGCGTGGGCCTGGCCATGCGCGGCCACGAAACCACGCCCCAGGTCGGCCAGGTCTGTTTCGTCGCCATGAGCCTGTACGGCATGGTGCGCAGCCTGGACAAGCCGCTGCAGGGCGGGCTCTGGCTGGGCGCCGGGCTCGGCGCGCTGACCCTGTCGAGCGGACCGGTGCTGCCGCTGGTGCTGCTGGCGTCCATCATCGTCTGCGGGCTGGCCTGCAAGCCCCTGCCCCTGCCGCGCATGCTGATGGCCAGCGTGCCGCTGGCGCTGGCCATGGTGGCCGCGTGGATGGCGACCGCCTACCTGGGCGCCACCGACCACAACGATGCGGTGACCTTCATCCGCGAGTGGTCGCGCTACGACCGCCGCACCTACGGCGCGCCCAATGCCATCGCACTCAACTTCGTCGCGCGCAACCTGCTGCTGTTTACCTGGCCGGTCTGGCCGATCGCATGCTGGGCATGGCTGAGCTGGTCGGGCATGCGCCGCGCGCCGCATGTGGCGCTGCCGCTGGCGCTGCTGGTGCCGCCACTGCTGCTGCTGTTCCTGCTGCGCCAGCCCGGCGACGTGCAGTTCATCCTGCTGCTGCCGCCGATGGCGGTGTTGGCCGCCTTCGGCCTGCCCACGCTGACACGCGCCGCCATCAATGCGATCGACTGGTTCGCGCTGCTGTTCTTCACGATCTTCGGCGGCTTCGTCTGGTTCATGTGGATCGCCCGCACGACCGGCCAGCCGCCGCGCATCGCCGCCAACATCCATCGCCTGCTGCCGGGCTTCCAGCAGGACTTCACTGTCAGCGCGGTGGCCTACGCGCTGGTCGTCACGGCGGCCTGGGTGCTGATCGTGCGCTGGCGTCTTTCGCGCGCGCCCAAGCAGATCTGGCGCCCGGTGGTGATCTCGGCTGCCGGCACCACGCTGATGTGGGTGCTGGCCATGACGCTGTGGATGCCGTCGATCAACTATGGCAAGACCTACCGCGACGTGGCCCAGGCCGCGTCGATGGCGCTGCCCGCTACCTACAACTGCGTGCAGCCGATCCGCATGGGCGACGCGCAGCTGGCATCGTTCGCGTACTTCGGCCATATCCGCTTCGGCGGCCCGTCCGATGGCTGCGATATCCTGCTGCGCCACGACGCGGTCGACTATGGCGAGCCGACCAGCATTTCGCATTTCGAATGGCGGCTGATCTGGGAAGGTCGCCGGCCGTCGGACCGCGACGAACGCTTCCGCATGTACCGCCTCGTGGATATGTCGAAGGTGCCGCCAGCCAAGCCGACGCTGCCGCAGCGCCGCTTGCCGCGCCACTCCTAGAACACACTCAACAGTTGCCCGGCCGCGCCCCGGCGCGCCGGCCCATCGGATGAAACTGCTGCAGGATCTCCGCCGCATCGGCGAGCTGGCCGCGCCAGTCCTGGTCGGCCAGCTCGCCGTGATCGCCTTCGGCGTGATCGACACCATCATGGCCGGTCGCGCCTCGGCCACCGATCTCGCCGCCGTGGGGCTTGGCGGCTCCATCTACATTACGGTCTACATCAGCCTGATGGGCGTACTGCAGGCGCTCGCCCCGGTCGCCGGCCAGCTGCACGGGGCCGGCCGCGCGGCGGAGATCGGCAGCGAAGTCAGGCAGGCTGCCTGGCTGGGCGTGGCGCTGGCGGTGCCGGGCATGCTGCTGCTGGCCTTCCCCGGGCCCTTGCTGGAGTTCGCGCAGGCGCCGCCCGAACTGGTCGAGAAGGCAACCCACTACCTGCATATCCAGGCTTTCGGCCTGCCGGCGGCACTCGGATTTCGCATTTACTCGGCATTGAACAATGCCCTGTCGCGACCGGTGATGGTGACCGTGCTCCAGCTGGCCGGGCTGTGCGTGAAGATCCCGCTCAATGCCTGGTTCATCGGAGGCGGACTCGGCCTGGCGCCGATGGGCGGCCCGGGCTGCGCGCTGGCCTCGGCATCGATCAGCTGGATCTGGTGCATATCCGGCGTGATGATCCTGCGGCGCAACGCGGCCTACCGGCCCCTGCAGATCTTCTCGAGCTGGGCGTGGCCGCAGGCGCGGCCGATCCGTGCGCTGCTGCGCCTGGGCGTACCGATGGGCCTGACCTACCTGATCGAGATCACCTCGTTTACGCTGATGTCGATCTTCATCACGCGCATGGGCACCGTCGTGCTGGCCGGCCACCAGATCATCGCCAACCTTGGCGCGGTCGCCTACATGCTGCCGCTCTCGCTGGCGATCTCCACCTCGACGCTGGTGGCGCAGTCGATCGGCGCGCGCGATCACGCCGCGGCGCGCCGCATCGCCAGGCGCGGCATCGGCCTGGCAGCGCTGCTTGCGATCCTGGTAGGCAGCCTGCTGTGGATCCTGCGCGAGCCGCTGCTGCATGCCTACGCCAAGGATCCGGCGGTAGTGAAGGCCGCCCTGCCGCTGATGCTGTTCATCGCCTTCTACCAGGCCTTCGATGCGGTCCAGGTGATGACCGCCTTCATCCTGCGTGCATACAAGATCGCACTGGTGCCAACGCTGATCTATGCTCTTTCGCTCTGGGGCGTCGGGCTGGGCGGGGGCTATGTGCTTGGCTTCGGCCTGCTCGAGTCGATGCCGGCCTTCACGCGCGGCGCAGCCGGCTTCTGGCTGGCCAACAGCCTGAGCCTGGCGCTCGCCGGATCGCTGCTGGTGCGTTACTTCGTCACGGTGAGCCGGCGCCAGGCGGGCTGATGCCGGACCTGGAGATAATCACGGGGGGGGTAATCGCGGGGGCAGGCAGGCATAATGCGCCGTGCCGCCAGGCGGCCGGCCACGCCCGTGACGAAAAGATTATCGCGGGCCGCCGCCAAGGACACCGGCGGAGAACGGCGAGGGCGAATCGCAGAATATGGAAGCGGAAAAAGAAAAACCCGCATGGCATAACCATGCGGGTTTAGATTTGGCGGAGTGGACGGGGCTCGAACCCGCGACCCCCGGCGTGACAGGCCGGTATTCTAACCAACTGAACTACCACTCCAATACTTCTGCTTGCTACCGGCAGTAATGCCGCCGACGACAAACCGAACGTTTGATTACGCTCGAAATCTGGCGTCCCCTAGGGGATTCGAACCCCTGTACTCACCGTGAAAGGGTGATGTCCTAGGCCTCTAGACGAAGGGGACAGAAACTCGTCTTTCAACTTGTTCCGTCTTGCACGACAGAGAACTGAATAATCATGTTCTCGCCGCGCTGGGAAGCTTCGATTTTACCGCACTCGAAACTTCCGGCATTTTGGTGGAGCTAAGCGGGATCGAACCGCTGACCTCTTGCATGCCATGCAAGCGCTCTCCCAGCTGAGCTATAGCCCCATGGTACTACCTTGCTGCTTATTTACTGCACCAGCCTTACTGCTGCTGTCGTTTCGCGTTTGTTTCTTTGTTTCAGCGAAGACAAGATTATATAAACAACCTTGCTTTTTGACAACCCCTTTTTTTAACTTTTTTTAGCGATCCGCATTTCTGCGGGATTACTACTGATCGCTGCCATCCGTTAAGCCCGCTTGGTTTTTGTCCGCGCTGCAGGGAGAACGAGATTATGCTTAAGTCCCGGCAGGAGCGCAAGCCCCTTTCGAGACTTTCTGCAAAAAATTTCAGGCGAGCCCGTTTTGCAGGCGGCGCAGCACGGCGTCGCGGCCGAACAGCTCCAGCACGGCATCGATGGCCGGCGTCTGCAACTGCCCTGCCACCAGCAGGCGCACCGGCATGGCCAGCTTGGGCATCTTCAGGCCGAACTCGGCCAGCACGGCCTTGAAGGCCGCGCTGATGTCTTCGCGCTTCCACGCCGGGAGCGCGCTCAGGCGAGCGCTCAGGGCCTGCAGCGCCGGCAGGATATCCGCGTTGAGATGCTCGGCCTTGAGCGCGGCATCGGGCTGCGGCTCGCCGCGGTAGAACAGCAGCGCGGCCTGCGCCACGTCCTTGAGCGTATTGGCGCGGTCCTTCACCAGGCCCACCACGCCCTCGAGGCTGGCACCGCCCTCCTCCACCTTGCCGCCCAGTGCCTCGATGAACGGCAGGGTCAGCGCAGCCAGCCGCGCGTTGTCGCCTACCTTGATGTAGTGATTATTGAGCCAGGCCAGCTTCTCCGGGTTGTACTGCGCCGGCGACTTGCCCAGGTGCTCGAGGTCGAACCACTCGACGAACTGCTCGCGCGAGAAGATCTCCGCATCGCCGTGCGCCCAGCCCAGGCGGGCCAGGTAGTTGAGCACGGCCTCCGGCAGGTAGCCTTCGTCGCGGTAGCCCGTGACGGCCATGGCGCCATGGCGCTTGCTCATCTTCTCGCCCTGCTCGTTGAGGACGGTCGGCAAGTGGGCGAAGACCGGCGGCGTGCCGCCCAGCGCGCGAATGATGTTGATCTGGCGCGGCGTATTGTTGACGTGGTCGTCGCCGCGGATGACATGGGTAATCTTCATGTCGAGGTCATCGACCACCACGCAGAAGTTATAGGTGGGCGTGCCGTCCGGGCGGGCGATCACCAGGTCATCCAGTTCATCGTTGGAGATCTCGATGCGGCCCTTGACCGCGTCGTCCCACACCACGCTGCCGCCGATCGGGTYCTTGAAGCGGATCACAGGCTGCACGCCGGCCGGCGGCGCGGGCAACTCCTTGCCCGGCTCGGGACGCCAGAAGCCGTTGTAGCGCGGCTTCTCCCCGCGTTCGCGCTGGGCCTCGCGCAGGGCGTCCAGCTCCTCGGTGCTCATGTAGCACGGATAGGCCAGCCCGCTATCGACCATCTGCTTGACCACTTCGCGATAGCGGTCCATGCGCTGCATCTGGTAGTACGGGCCTTCGTCGATATCCATCTCGAGCCAGGCCATGCCTTCCAGGATCACGTCCACCGATTCCTGGGACGAGCGCTCGACGTCCGTGTCCTCGATGCGCAGGATGAAGTCGCCCTTCATGCGGCGCGCAAAGGCCCATGGGTAGAGCGCGGAGCGGATGTTGCCGAGGTGGATAAAGCCGGTCGGGCTCGGCGCGAAGCGGGTGCGGACGCGTTGTGTCATGTCGGAGGCAAACAAAAAAGCCTGCGCGCGGATGCGCGCGCAGGCCGGGTGTAGGATCGCCGCATTATAGCAAGCGGGGCGCCACGGCCGGCCCCGCCGCGCGCCGGATGCCTGCGCGCGCGGAATCATTTATCCTCTGCCCGGTCTGAAATGCTGCCGCGCGGATGCGGCGCTGGCGCCGGCCGCACATCCATGCCCACAATGGCGCCATCGGTGACGACCGCGCCACTTCCCTTCCTTCCTCGATCCATGCAACGACGCAACTTTCTTGGCGCGGGCGCGGCAGCGCTGCTCGCTGCCTGCTCCTTCGGCCCCAAGCCGGGCCCCCTGACCGCCCAGCCCGACACACCGGCTGTCGTGCCCCCGGCACCGTCCCGCCCCATCAAGATCGGCCTCGCGCTGGGCGGGGGTGCCGCCCGCGGCTTTGCCCACATCGGCGTGATCAAGGCGCTGGAAGCCCAGGGCATCCACCCGGACCTGGTCACCGGCACCAGCGCCGGCGCGGTGGTCGCCGCGCTCTATGCGTCGGGGATGAGCGGCTTCCAGCTCAACAAGCTGGCGCTGACCATGGACGAAGCCGCCATCGCCGACTGGGCCCTGCCCTTTGGCACGCGCTTCGGCGGCTGGCTCAAGGGCGAGGCGCTGCAGAACTATGTGAACAAGCTGATCGGCAACCGCCCCATCGAGGCCATGAAGCTGCCCCTGGGCATCGTCGCCACCGATCTCAAGACCGGCCAGGGCATCCTGTTCCGGCGCGGCAATACTGGCCAGGCGGTGCGTGCTTCGAGCAGCGTGCCGGGCGTGTTCCAGCCGGTCTCGATCCAGGGCCATGACTATGTGGACGGCGGGCTGGTGGAGCCGGTGCCGGTGGATTCGGCACGCACCATGGGCGCGGATTTCGTGATCGCCGTGAATATCTCGGCGGATCCGTCCAGCCAGAAGAACGGTGGCCAGAGCGGCGTGCTGCTGCAGACCACGGCCATCATGGGACAGTCGATCAACAAGATGGCGCTGGCACGCGCCGACGTGGTGATCCGCCCCGACCTGCCCGACATGGGCGGCAGCGATTTCACCGCGCGCAACCGCGCCATCCTGGCCGGCGAGCAGGCCATGGCGGCGGCAATGGCAGGCCTGCGCGACAAGCTGGCGCAGGCGCGCCTCAGGCCTGCCGGCACGGTGGCCGCGCAGTAATCCCGCCAACGGCCGCCGGCCGGCGCAAATGAAAAAGGACTGCATGGCAGTCCTTTTTTTGTCCGGAGCCGGGCGCACCCGGCCAGGCTCAGCCGCCGTAGAGCGAACGGCCGCCGGCGTTGGGATCGAAACGCTTGAGCGTCTCGACCATATTGCCGAGGTTGCCGGCGCCCACGCCATCCTGCGGCTTGTCGTCGATGCGGCGGGCACCGTTATAGCGCGTCACCCAGTACGAGGCGCGCATGTCGTCGACACGGATCTTGCTGCCCGTGGACGGAGCATGCACGAACTTGTTGTCGCCGATATAGATGCCGACGTGCGAGAACGTGTGGCGCATGGTGTTGAAAAACACCAGGTCGCCGGGACGCAGGTCGTTGGCCGCCACCGTGATGCCGACCTGGCTCATTTCCACCGAGCGGCGCGGCAGCATGAAACCAAAGGTGTCATTGAACACGTAGCGGACGAAGCCGCTGCAGTCCAGGCCCGATTCCGGGCTGTTGCCGCCGAAGCGGTAGCGCACGCCAATCAGCCCGAGGGCATTCATGACGAGGTCGCCAGCCTTGCTGGCAACGTGGCTGGTGGAACTCATCATCGAGGACAGCAAGCCACGCTTGCCTTCCGGATGCGGGTCCGAGCTCAGCTCGGCACGTGCATCGATGCGGGCGTCAGGGTCCTTGAAGACCGTATCAGCCAGCACTCCATTCGACAGAGCAGCACCGCAGGCAATGGCTATTCCAACGGCGGCGCGCGCCAGGGAATGAAGCACCGTTCGCTGCATTGGTTCTCCTGATCAATCGTTCTCTTTACCAGGCCCGGGACGACACGCCGGGCGGGCTCGAATTCAACGGGGTAGTTCAACGGGGTAAATGTGGCACGCAATAAGCGGACCAGCGTGATCATGTGACGCAGACCACCCGCGCAATCTACAAGCGACGCGCGAACCACCCCCAAAATTAGTTCTCGCCGGATGGTATAAGGTTGTCATTCACATGTCAAAGTACGTTACAAAATCCACCTAAAAGGCTTTGGAATCAAGCCCATACGACAAAAGTCGCATCTGCTTTCTTGTTTTCGTTATGTCAGGCGCGAGTCAGGCGCGAGTCAATCCGGTGACACCCTGAATTCAGTTGCACCAATTTGCGGCGCCGCGGGATCCGCCGCACCAATCTCGGCTGCCAGCATCAGCTTGCGGGTGTAAGCGTGCTGCGGCGCACCCAGCACGGCCTCGGTTTCCCCCGCCTCGACCACCTCGCCTGACTTCATCACGATGACGCGATGCGCCATCGCCCGGATCACGGCGAGATCGTGGCTGATGAACAGGTAGCTGAGGTTGTACTTGCGCTGCAACTGCGTCAGCAGCGCAAGCACCTGCTGCTGGATCGAGACATCGAGTGCCGAGGTTGGCTCGTCCAGCACCAGCACCTGGGGCTTGAGGATCAGCACGCGCGCAATCGCCACGCGCTGGCGCTGGCCGCCCGAGAACTCATGCGGATAGCGACCCAGCGCGGTGCGGTCCATGCCCACTTCGCGCAGCGCCTCGGTGACGCGCTGGCGCATGGCGTCGCGCGACAGCCCCGGCTGGTGCAGGGCCAGGCCCTCCCCCACGATCTGTTCGATGGTCATGCGCGGCGAAAGCGAACCGAACGGATCCTGGAACACCACCTGCAGGCGCGATCGCAGCGTGCTGCGCTCGCGGCGCGAGACATCGTCCAGGCTGCGGCCGAGGAAACGGATCTCGCCGCTGGTGCGCCGCGTCAGGTTCAGCACGGCGTGCGCCAGCGTGGTCTTGCCGGATCCCGATTCGCCCACGATGCCAACCGTCTCGCCCTCGCGCAGCGTGAAATCGACATCCTTCACGGCAGCAAGATGGTCGCGCCCGAACCAGCCGGCCAGGCCGCGCCGCTTGCGCGCGTAGTTCACGCACAGCCGCTGGGCTTCGAGCAGTACCGGCGACAGCGGCACCAGCGGCAGCACCTCGCGGCGCGGCCGGCTGTCGATCAGCTTGCGGGTATAGGGATGGCGGGGTGCGGCAAAGACCTCGGCGGTCTCGCCCACCTCCACCAGCACGCCCTTCTCCATCACGCCCACGCGCTGGGCAAAGGCCCGCACCAGGTTGAGGTCATGCGTGATCAGCATGACCGCCATGCCGAACTCGCTCTGCAGGTCGCGCAGCAGCTCCAGGATCTGCACGCGGATGGTCACGTCGAGCGCCGTGGTGGGCTCGTCGGCCAGCAGCAGCTTCGGCCGGCACGCCAGCGCCATGGCGATCATGGCGCGCTGGCGCTGGCCGCCCGAAAGCTGGTGCGGGAAGCTGTCGAAACGGTGCTCGGCGTCGGCAATGCCGGTGCGCTCGAGCAGCGCCACGGCGCGCTCGCGCGCCGCGCGGCGGTCCAGGCCCTCGTGCAGCGCCAGCGTCTCCACGATCTGGTTGCCGATCGTGTAGAGCGGGTTGAGCGCCGTCATGGGCTCCTGGAAGATCATGGCGATGTCGCCGCCACGGATGCCCCGCATCTCGCGCTCCGACACCTGCAGCAGGTCGCGCCCCTCGAAGCGCACCGCGCCCTGGTAGCGCGCATCCTCCACCAGCCGCAGCATGGCCAGCGCCGTGACGGTCTTGCCCGAGCCGGATTCGCCCACCAGCGCGAAGCGCTCGCCTGCGCGCAGGTCGAAGCTGACGTCGCGCACCGCGCGCGTGGCATCCTCGCCGTGGCCGAACGTGACGGAAAGCCGCTCGATGCACATCAGGGGGCCGCCGGCAGCGCCCCTTTCGGGGCGGGGCTTCTTGCCGTTCTTGGCGCCATTCGAGGCGCCATTCGCGGCGCCGGCTTGTGGCAGCGCGCTCATGGCGTCACCTCCGCGGCCGGCGAGCCTTCGGGCGCCTTCGGCTCCACGCGGCCGCGCAACTGCGCCAGGCCCAGGCGAGTATCGAAGGCGTCGCGCAGGGCGTCGCCCATGAAGGTAAGCAGCAAGAGGGTCAGCACCAGCACGGCAAAGGTCGAAAGGGAAATCCACCAGGCATCGAGGTTGGCCTTGCCCTGCGCCAGCAGCTCGCCGAGGCTGGGCGTGGTGGGTGGCACGCCCAGCCCGAGGAAATCGAGGCTGGTCAGCGCCAGGATGGCCGCGCTCATGCGGAACGGCAGGAACGTGATGACCGGCGTCAGGCTGTTGGGCAGGATATGGCGCCACATGATCTGCACATTGGACAGGCCCAGCGCACGCGCCGCCTTCACATAGTCTAGCGAGCGGTTGCGATAGAACTCGGCGCGCACGTAGTCGGACAAGCCCATCCAGCCGAACAGCGACAGCAGGATGATCAGCAACGCCAGGCTGGGCGTGAAGATCGAGGCGAAGATGATCAGCAGGTAGAGCTCGGGCATGGAGCTCCAGATCTCGATGGCGCGCTGGGAAATCAGGTCGAAGCGCCCGCCGAAGAAGCCCATCAGCGCACCGCTCAGCGTGCCGATCAGCACGCCGATCAGCGTCAGCGCGAGGCTGAACAGCACGGACACGCGGAAACCGTAGAGCAGCCGCGCCAGCACGTCCCGGCCCCGGTCGTCCGTGCCCAGCCAGTTCTCCGCCGAAGGCGGCGCCGGATTGGGCTCCTTGGAGAAGTAGTTGAGCGAGTCGTAGGAATACCGGTTGGGCGGGAAGACGGCGAAGTTACCGTTGCTGGTGATGCGGTTGCGGATGAACGGATCGAGATAATCCGTGCGCGTGGGGAAGTCGCCGTCGAAGGTCGTCTCCGGATAGACCTTGACGATGGGGAAATACCATTCGCCCTTGTACTTCACCACCAGCGGCCGGTCGCTCGACAAGGCTTCGGCGAACAGGCTGAGCACGAAGATGGCGACGAACAGGATCAGGCTCCAGTAGCCCAGCCGGTTGCGGCGAAAGCGCTGCCAGGCGCGCTGGCGCGGCGACGGCGAATGGGGCAGGCCGTTGGGTAGCGTGCGCGAGCGGAATTTCATCGGTGCACGGCCTCGAAGTGGATGCGCGGGTCGACCATCACGTAGCAGACATCGGAGATCAGCCGCGTGACCAGCCCGATCAGGGTGAACAGGTAGAGCGTGCCGAGCACGACCGGGTAGTCGCGCCGCAGCACTGCCTCGTAGGACAACAGGCCGAGCCCGTCGAGCGAGAACAAGGTCTCGATCAGCAGCGAGCCGGTGAAGAACGCGCCGATGAAGGCCGCCGGGAAACCGGTCACCAGCGGGATCAGCGCGTTACGGAAAATATGCTTCCACAGCACGCGGCGCTCGGCCAGCCCCTTGGCGCGCGCGGTCAGCACGTACTGCTTGCGGATTTCCTCGAGAAACGCGTTCTTGGTCAGCATGGTGATCACCGCGAAGCTGCCCACCACCGAGGCGGTGATCGGCAATACGAGGTGCCACAGGTAGTCCATCACCTTGCCCATCATCGAAAGCTGGTCCCAGTCATCGGAAGTCAGCCCGCGCAGCGGGAACCACTGCACGAAGGTGCCGCCGCCGAACAACACCAGCAGCAGCACGCCCAGCACGAAGCCCGGAATGGCATAGCCCACCAGCACCACCATGCTGGTGACCACATCGAACCGGCTGCCCGCCCGGATCGCCTTGGAGATCCCGAGCGGCACCGATATCAGGTAAGTCAGGAAAAAGGTCCACAAACCCAGGCTGATGGACACCGGCATCTTGGATTTCACCAGCTCCCACACACTGCGGTGCTGGAAGTAGCTCTGCCCCAGGTCGAAGCGCGCAAAGCGCTTGAGCATGATGAAGTAGCGCTCGAGCGGCGGCTTGTCGAAGCCGTAGAGCGCCTGGATTTCCTTGATCTTGTCCGGGTCCACGCCACGGCGGCCGCGATATTCCGCGCCGCCGCCGCTGGCCTCGCCGCCACCGCCCCGCCCCTTGAGCTCCATCATCATCTGCTCGACCGGGCCGCCGGGCACGAACTGGATCACCACGAACGTCAGGGTGATGACGCCGATCAGGGTCGGGATCATCAGCAGGACGCGCTTGAGGAGGTAAATGAGCATCTCGGTTCCTTCTGTTCCAGTCCGCGCTTATCGGGCAGCCGGCTTGGTGTCGGTACGCCACCAGTTGCTCAGGACCCAGCCTTCGGCCGTGTAGAAATACGGCAGGCGTTCCGGGTAGATCAGTTCCTTGCGGTATGCCACGCGATGCGACGCGCTGTACCAGTTGGGCACGATGTAGTAGCCGTGCATCAGCACGCGGTCCAGCGCCCGCCCGGCATTGACCAGTTCCTCGCGCGTATGGGCGTGCAGCACATTGTCGACCAGGCGGTCGATCGGCGGCGACTTGAGGCCGAACAGGTTGTCCGATCCCGGCGTGGTGGCTGCTTCGCTGTTGAAGCGGTCGCGCAGCTCGTTGCCCGGGCTCTGGGAATCCGGGAAACGGATCGACACCATGTCGAAATCGAAGTCCTCCAGGCGTTTCTGGTACAGCGCGAAGTCGGTGGTGCGCTGGTTCACCTCGATGCCCAGCTTTTCGAGGTTGCGCACATAGGTGGTGATGACGCGGCTCATGGCGCCGCCGTCGTCGAGAAACTCGAAGACGAACGGCTCGCCCTTGGCATTGCGCAGCGCACCATCCTCGTAGGTCCAGCCGGCCTGCGCCAGCAGCCTGCGCGCGTCGCGCAGGTTGTCACGCAGCGAGCGCGGCGGATTGGTGGTGGGCTGCGTCACGATGGGGCCGAACACTTCCGGCGCCAGTTGCGAGCGCAGCGGCTCCAGCAACGCCAGTTCGCCGGGACCGGGCTGGCCATCGAGCGTGGCGCTGGCGGCCAGTTCGCTGTTGGAGAACCAGCTGTCGAGCCGGCGGTAGGCGCCATAGAAGAGCTGGCGGTTCAGCCATTCGAAGTCCAGCGCCAGGATCAGGGCCTGCCTGACCCGCACGTCCTGGAACATCGGCTTGCGCATATTCATCACGAAGCCCTGCATGCCGGCCCCGTTGCGGTGCGGGAAGTCGGTCTTGATCAGGTCGCCGTTGGAGAAGCGCTTGCCCTCGTAGCTCTTGGCCCAGCTCTTGGCCTTGTACTCCACGATGGCGTCGAACTCGCCGGCCTTGAAGGCTTCCAGCTTCGCGGTCTCGTCCTTGTACAGGCGATAGACCACGCGGTCGAAGTTGAAGGTGCCGCGCCGCACCGCCAGATCGTTGCCCCAATACGCCGGATTGCGCCTGAACGTGATGCCGCGCCCCGCGTCGTAGCGGTCGACCAGGTAGGGGCCGCTTGCCACCGGCTCCTCGAAGGTCAGCTTTTCGAATGGCACCGTGGCGGTCCACTTCCTGGAAAACACCGGCAGCGAGCCGACGATCAGCGGCAGCTCGATATTGCGCTGCTTGAAATCGAAGCGCACCGTGTGCGGGCCCACTACCGTGACCGCCTTCACGTCCGTGCACATGCTGCGGTAGCCCGGGCTGGACGCCTTGCTCATCAGCATCTCGTAGGAATACTTGACGTCGCTCGCCAGCACCGGGTCGCCGTTGCTGAAATGCGCCTTCGGGCGCAGGTGGAACGTCACGGACAGCTCGTCCGGAGCCACGGTGACGTCGTCTGCCAGCAGGCCGTAGGCGCTGGCGGTCTCGTCCGCGCTGGGGATCAGCAGCGACTCGAACATCAACGAATTCACGCCGGGGGCCGACGTACCCTTGAGCGTGAACGGATTGAACTTGTCGAAACTGGTGCGCCGGTCGGGATTGGCGAGGGTCAGCGTCCCGCCGCGCGGCGCGTCGGGATTGACGTAGTCGAAATGGGTGAAATCGGCCGGATACTTGAGTTCACCATACTGTGCGAAGCCATGGGCTGCGTCAGCTGATAGGGGAAAACCCGCGGCACCCAGGGCTAACAGTCCACAGCCCAGCACCGACATCGTGCGGAAGCGCTGCCATGCCGCCTGAAGCGGTCTACGTGCGCGAATATGCATCCGGTTTGGGTCCTCCACCTGAATCGGACAGTCCGCGGCCGTCGGCGGCGCGGTCAAGTTATGAGACAATTTTACCTTGGATCGGATGGCGTCCAGCCATCCGGACATTCCAGTACGCGGCGCCGCAGCCATGCCGGCCGTCAGCCTGCCGCAGCGCAGCCACCGCGCGGTGCGCGCCGCAACCCCGGACGCCATTGCACGAACCGTGCCCGTCCGCCTCGAACATCATTGGAGAACCTATGGGATTTCTGGCAGGTAAGCGAATCCTGATCACCGGCTTGCTGTCCAACCGCTCGATTGCCTACGGCATCGCATCGGCCTGCAAACGCGAAGGCGCGGAACTCGCCTTCACCTATGTCGGCGAGCGTTTCAAGGACCGCATCAACGACTTTGCCAAGGAATTCGGCACCGACCTCGTCTTCGAATGCGATGTCGCCAGCGACGAGCAGATCGCCAATACCTTCGCCGAACTGGGCAAGCACTGGGACAAGCTCGACGGCCTGGTCCACTCGATCGGCTTCGCCCCGCGCGAGGCGATCGCCGGCGATTTCCTCGAAGGCCTGTCGCGCGAAGCGTTCCGGGTGGCCCACGACATCTCCGCCTACAGCTTCCCCGCCCTGGCCAAGGCCGCCCTGCCGATGCTGTCGGACAAGGCCTCGCTGCTGACGCTGACCTACCTCGGCGCGGAACGCACGGTGCCCAACTACAACACCATGGGCCTGGCCAAGGCTTCGCTCGAAGCCAGCGTGCGCTACCTCGCCGCATCGGTCGGCCCGCGCGGCATCCGTGCCAACGGCATCTCCGCCGGCCCGATCAAGACCCTGGCCGCCTCCGGCATCAAGGGCTTCGGCAAGCTGCTGGGCCACTTCGAGGAAGCCGCGCCGCTGCGCCGCAACGTGACCATCGAGGAAGTCGGCAACGTGGCCGCCTTCCTGCTGTCGGACCTGTCCAGCGGCGTGACGGGCGAGATCACGTACGTGGACGCCGGTTTCAACACGGTTGGCGCGAGCCTGCCCGCGGAAGCGTAAGCCGGAAGCGGTACTGCCGGGAGATACCTGGCATTGCCTCGGAAAAGGACGTGCGGCTTGGGCCGGCGTCCTTTTTTTGTTCCTTTTGGCAGTTCCCGGTGGACTGTGGAGGTTGCCCCGGGCCGCATCGCTAGCCCCCGTTGCCTTCCAGGGAGCCTGAGCGCAGGTAACCCACGATCGGCGCCCAGAACGGATCCTGGCGCTCGGGTTCGATGGCGGCGTCGTGCGGCAGGCCGTCGAGCGCCACCAGGCGCCTGGTGCCGGCCGCGGCGCCGGCCAGGCGCTCGGCATGCGCGAACGGAATGACTTCGTCGGCGCGGCTGTGGACGAACAGCACGGGTAGCCGGGATTCGCGCAGGTGGGACTCGTTGTCCCATGGCTCGGGCAGCAGCCGCGCCATCCACGCGGGCACGCGCCCCGTGACCACGGCCGCCTCGCGCGCCGATGTGAAGCCGGCAGCGATCACCATGCCCGCCGGCGCCGGCTGCAGCGCCTGGACCACGTCGAGCAGCGCGCCGGAGCCCAGCGAGAACCCCATCACATAGCGCCGCGCAGCCTGCGGCGTGGCCGCCAGGAACTGGCTGTAGGCCGCCAGGCCATCTTCCCGCAGGTTGCGCACGCCGGGCTTGCCGCCGCTGGCGCCGTAGCCGCTGTAGTCGAACACGCACGAGGCAATGCCGTTGCGGTACAGCAGCGCCTGCGCGCTGGCCCAGTCGGAGAGATTTTCCTCGTCGCCGTGATAGATCAGCAGCGCCGGTGCCTCGGCGCTTTGCGCCAGCACGCACGACGCGCGCAGCATGCGCTCGCCGCTGGCGAACGCGAACTGGCGGGACGGCGCGCCCAGGCGGTCGGGCGTGAGCGCGTCGGCGGCGCTGGCCGGCTTGGGCTCGAACGCGTCGCTCTCGACGGCCAGGAACAGCGCATGGCGCGCCACGGCGGCGGCCAGCAGCACACAGGCCCCGCCGGCCAGCCAGTAGCGCACTTTTCTGGTGCCACCGGCCCCGGTGCCGCCGGTTCCGGCGGCGCTTGAGAAGTTGGACATGAGATCGGCCAGGATGTCGATACCGCGCATGCCGCAACCGCAGGCAGCCCGCTGATGAGATCTTAGTCCTGACTGGCCGCCGCTGCCCGCACGCCGGCCGCCGTAAATGGCGGGCAGGCCGCACGACGGTGCCCTAGAGTGAAAGAAATCGAGGGCGATATCGGCGCGGCCGGCGCGGCAATGGCCGGCGGGGCGACTACCGGAGAGACGGACGCGCAATCCGGCCAGGGGCGGGAGGCGGAGATCATGACGAGGAAAGCAGGAGCGCTGGTAGCGATGTGCGTCGCCCTTGGCCTGGGCGCAGGTGGAGTGGCGAATCAGGCGCACGGGCAGTGGTCCGCCCCGCTGGCGGATACCATGGCCGCGCCGCTGGCGGACTCGATGGCTCCACCCTGGGCCGACACGATGGCCGCCCCGATGGCCGACGGGCTGCACTACCCGATGACCGTGCCGACCACCGTCCCGACCGCCGCGCCGATCCCGGGGCGGGGCTGGGTCGTCGGGTCCCCCTGCGACCAGGTGTCGGTACAGGCCGTGATCGACAATGCCCCCTGGCAGGTCATCGGCATTGCCTGCAGGCGTGCTGACAGCAGCTGGCAATTCGTGGAGAACACGGACGCGCTGGCCGGCATCCCTGTGCGCCGGACTGCCTACGCCGGGGCCGGCTACCCGGGGCTAGGCGGCTTCGCATCCGGCGCCGCCACCGTCTACTGGTTTCCGCACGGCATCCCCTTCGCGCGCGGGAGCAGCCGCGCCGCGCCGGCCGCGGGCCCCGCCCTGCGCAGTCCGCCCCGCCCGGCGCACACGGCGCCCGGCGGCACGCAAGCCAGGAGCAGGAAGCCGTCGCCAGCCATGAATAACCCGATCTGAAAAAAAAGCCCGCGTAGCAGGGGGGTGTTCGCTACGCGGGTCAAAGATACCCGGTCCAGGTCAGCCGTGGTACCGGTCCGACCGGCACCCGGCGGCCGGACGCGCGCAGGCGGCTGACCGCCGCGCGCCTTCCCCGCCGGATGCTGCCTTGCCTAGTTGTCTACCTTGATGCGGCTGGCGAGCACGACATTGCCGGCCACCTTGCCGCGCACCTCCAGCCGCTGTCCCACCAGCAGGCTCTCCGCGCCGCGCGGCAGGGTCGCCGCGTCGAACGCCGTCGCGCTGCTCCACTGCACGGCCAGCGTGCCGCTGCGCAGCGTCAGCGTGAGCGAGGCCTTGTCGATGCTCGCCACCACGGCGTGGAGCTCGTTGGCTTCGCTGGCTTCGTGCGCCTCGTCCTCGACCTCGAGTTGCGTGGCGCTCAGCACCCCGCCCGCGACCGTGCCCTTGACCTCCACGCGCGCGCCAAGCACCGGCGTGCCGCTGACCACGGCCGTCGCCGGCACGGTCACCCGCAGCCCGGACACCTCGAAGTCCGTCGCCGACGTGAAGCGCGTGATGGCGCCTTCGAGCTCTGCCCGCTGGCCCGCGACGATGGCCGGGACGAGGCTGGTGCCGCGCACGCGCGTCGCGGCAATCACCGTCGGCGTGGCGAGCGTGCCCTTCACGCGGACCGTGGCGCCGTTGACGACGCCGCCGGGCAGGTTGGCAAGCACGCCCGGGGTGAACTGCACCGTGATGCCGTTGATGGTGAAGGTGCTGGCGGCGGCGTTCTGCACGATGCCGGTCAGCCGTGCCTCGCTGCCCGCGGCCTTGCGTTCGATGCGCGTGGCCTTCAGGCTGGCGCCGGTGGCGTCGGGCAGGCCGTGCACCTCGACGATGTCGTTCGGCGCGAGCGCGGCCAGTCCGCTCAGGCCGCTGCCGTCGAACACGGTCGACGGGGTGACCGTGATCCTGACGCCGAACACGGTGAGCGTGCCGGCCCCGGCATTGACGGTCGAGACCGGGCCCTGCACGAAGCTGCGCGACGCGATGCTGGTGGCCCGGCCGGTCGCGCCCGCGTTGTCGCGCTGGCCCTGGACCTCCACCACCATGCCCAGCCTGAGATCGTCGTCGCGCCCGCCCGGATTGTCGTCGTCCAGCGTGATGGAGGCCGCGCTGTTGTCGATGCGCACGCCGTTGACGAAGATGCTCCCGAATCCGGAGATCGGCCCGCTGAACGTCGTCGCGGTGGTGGTCGCCGCCGGCGCGGCAGGCGTGCCGCTGTCGCCGCCGCCCCCGCCCCCGCCGCAGGCCACCAGGAGCGCCGTGAAGCCGGCGGCGGCGGCCAGGCAGATCTGTCGCGCCGGCAGGCGGCGCTTCGAGCGAGTCATCGTCATCTTGGTCCCCTTCTCTGTTGCACTACATCGAGTCCACCGTGCCGCGGGCGCGGTCCGCAGCACCGTGGTCGTTCCCGGCTCGCGCGTCAGGGCACGGCGGCCCTGACCGCGCTGTTGGCCCTGTCCCGCGTCTCGAGATAGCCGAGCAACGCGGCCACGTCCTCGCCGCCCAGCCCGAGGTTCGGCATGCGGAGCTCGTTGTATTGCCGGAACAGGCGCACGGCCGTCGGATCGCCCTCGGCGCGCATCTTGTCCGGCTCGGTCACGTAGCGGGTCAGCCATGGCTTGATGCGGCGCGCGGTGACGCCCTGCAGATCGGGGCCGAGGCGGTCGCCATGGCCGACCGTATGGCACGCAGCGCAGCGGCTCTGGAACAGCACCTCGCCACGCCCCATCAGCACCGGCCTGGCGAGCGCGTAGTCCACCGCGGGCGCCTGCGCCGGCGCGGGGCGGCTCCAGCCCATGAAGTTGGTGATGGCGGTGGCGAGGAACTGCGGGTTGTCGATGGCCGAATGCCGCATCCACTGCCCCGCCGGCACGTTGCCGACCATCAGCGTGGCACTGTGGCCGTCGCGCGTCTCCGGATCGTTGGCGCGCGACAGGCCCAGCTTGCGCGCGATCAGCCGGATGTCCGCTTCCTTGCCCGACAGGAACAGCCAGCCTGGTCCCACGCCGAACTTCTTCGCGTAGGACTTCAGCTCCGCCGGCGTGTCCCAGGGGTCGATGGCGATGGAGTAGAAATGGATGTCACGGCCCATGCGCTCGCCGAACAGCTTCTGCACCTCTACCAGCTTGGCGGTCTCCAGCGGGCAGATGTTCTCGCAGCTCGAGTAGACCAGGTTGATGGCCACCGCCTTGCCCTTGAGCAGGTCGTCATAGAAGCGCACGGTCCTGCCGTCCTGGGTCTTCAGCTCCACGTTCGGAAAATAGTCCGCGCCCCACGGGGTCTGGGCGCGCGCCGGCATGGCGGCGCCGAGCGCCGCCATGCACAGCGTCGTCCACAACATCCACCACGCTGCCGCGGCGCGGCGCAGGTACTGGCTGGTCGGCATGTCGCGCCCTCCTCAGTTCGCCGGCCCCGGCCGCGCGGTGCCCACCACGATCGCCCGGGACGTCTTGCCGCTAGTGAGCAGCCTGAACGAAGCGGTCGCCGACCGGGCCGCGAGCGGCTCGCCCTCCGGGTAGTACGGAAAGCTGACCTCGATGGTCTCGCCGAGGGTCAGCCTGCGCTGCAGGCTGGTCGGGCTGTCCACGCGGTATGCGATGCCGCTCCTTTCCCCGCGCGCGGACACCGCGGAAAAGTCGARCGCGATCTCCGCCACCGGCGCCGCCGGCGGCGCGACGATCAACGTGGTGTCGATCGTCGCCATGCCCGAGAACACGACGTTCTCGTCGGCCTCCGGCATCTTGCCGGCCACCCGCACCGCGGACGAGTGGGTCTGCGGTTCCTCGGCCGGCTGCGCGCCGGCATCGGCCACCGCGCCCGCCAGCCCCAGCCAGAGCGCCACGATGCCGATCCCGGCCCTTCCGGGCCCGCCCCTTCTTTCCTGCCTCATGATGTCCCTCCGTTACGCTGCATGCCACCGCCGCGGACCCCGGCGCCGCCGGGGTCCCGGTCCGCCCCTTGCCTAGAGCGCCGTCTTCAGGACTTCGACCGGATCCTGGAACGTCACCCCCTGCGGTGTCGGGATCGGCGTCGGCAACGGACGCAGGAACGGCGAGCCCGAGTCATCGATCTCCCATCGCAGCAACATGGCGTTGTCTTCGTGAACCGTGTTGTGGCAGTGCTCCATGAACATGCCGCCCCAGTCGCGGAACTGCATCGTGATCTTGAGCTTGCCGCTCGGGTGCAGCCGGTAGACGTCCTTGCGGCCCTGTTCCCAGGCCGGCACCTTCTGCGCACTGCCATCGCGCTCGAGGATCTGCCCCTCCTCGAAATGGATATGCAGCGGGTGGTCCCAGCCCCCGCCAGCATTGACGAGGTTCCAGATCTCGCGCGTGCCGGCCTTTGGCGCCGCCGACACCCGGCCGTAGTCCGCCGCCAGCGTGTCGCCGCCATCCACGCGGATGCCCCACGGGCCGAAGAAGCCCGAAGCGGACTTCCCGGTCGTCTGCTTCGCCCCGTCCCCGAGGATGAAGGTGCGCTCGCGCGCCACCGGGATCTTCGACAGGTCGGGGTTGGGGATCATCGTGGCCGGCACCTGGCTGAGGTCGGGTTGCGGCGGATCGCGCACCACGCGGAACTCGAGCATCGGCCCCACGCACGTGTCCTTCGACTTGCCCGACAGCGCCTCGCCCAGCGTGAGGTCATGCGCCACGCGCTTGCCGTTGTCGTGCTCGGCCAGGTTGACCAGCTGCACGCGCGCGCCATTGGTATAGCGCGAGAAGTCGATAACGATGTCGTAGCGCTCGGCGATGCCCATCTCGTCGAGCTGCGACAGCACGACCGGGCGCGGCAGCAGGTTGCCGTCGTTGCCGATCTGGATCATCGGCGAGCCGTCGCTGAGCATCAGCTTGAAAAAGCGCGACACCGAGGCGTTGAGGATGCGGAAGCGGTATTTGCGGCGCTCGACCTCGAAGTACGGCTTGTACACCGCGTTGACGGTGGGCTGGTCGCCCAGGAAGCCGTCGAGGTCGAAGATGTCGAACTGCATCTGGCCGTCGCGGTCCCACGCCTTGTCGGCCAGCATCAGGTTGACGTCGTAGTCGAGGTTGCCCCAGTCCTTGGCGCGCCCGCTCGGCAGCCGCAGGTTCACCCCGTCGTTGATCGACTCGTTGCCGCGGTCCAGCGCGCTGTAGATATTCATCATCGCCGCGACGCCCTTGTAGACGTTCTGCGATGTGAAGCTGAACATGTGGTCGTGGAACCAGTGCGTGCTCATGGTCTCGTGCCAGTCCCCGGGGATCTTCGTGATGCCGCCGTTGCCGTCCGGGCTGCCGGCGCGCCGGTCGCTGGCCGTGGTGTTGATCGAGCGGAAGCCGGCGAGCACCAGCGGCCAGTGATAGTCGTAGAACTGGCCCGGGAAGAAGAATGCACCGGTGAACCCGTCGTTCTCCGCGCCATGGTGGCCGTTGTGCTCGTGCGTCGACAGCGTATGGAGGCCGAAGCCGCCGTTTTGCGTGCGGTCGGCCGGCAGCGCGTTGTGGTGGCGGTACAAGATGGGCTCGCCGTAGCGGGCCAGCACCAGCTTGGGCGGGAACGTGCCGTTGAAGGTCCAGAACTTGGTCGCCGACTGGTCCGGCATGCTGGGGTGGAAGCACGTCTGTACCGAATGCAGCGGATCGATGCCGCAGTTCAGGCGCGAGTCGACGCCAGGGTTGTAGGCGAAGTTGTGCGTAAGGCCGCTGGTGGCCACCTCGTAGGCGACCTGGGGCGGAAGAATGTCCCAGCCCTGGTGCGCCCAGATCGGGCCGGGCGGGCGGCCTTCGACCGGGCCGAAGCCGCCGCCCAGCACCGCCGGCACCGCCTGGAGCGTGGTGTTGGCCTCGTGCGTGGGCGCCGGACTCAGCGCCGAAACCGGCTTGCGCGGCAGCACGTCCATGCGCGGCATGGGCTGACTGAACGGCGCCGCGCCAAACAGCGAGCTGGCTGCGATGCCGGTGGGAGACCCGCTGCTGCCGCCGCTGCCACTGCCGCTGCTGCCGCTGCCGCCCTTGCCCCACGCCTGCCCGACGAAGGGGTTCAGCCCATGCTTGTTCGCCAGCATGCCGGTCGCCGTGATCAGCCCCCACTTGAGCAGTTCGCGCCGCGTGACCTTCCCGTGCGACAGTGCCTGTACGATCTCCAGCCGGTTCCGTCGTGCCCGCTCGGCCTTGCGGACCTCTTCTGCCGGTGCGTTACTGGGTAGATACAGCATGGTTTCCTCTCCGTCTCGGTGTCGAACTTTTCCGGCGCATGCGCCGGCCCTCCCCGTACAAGCATTGCCGCTTCCTGCGCCCGGCCGGTAAGGCGCGCACATGTGCGCCTTCCGCCCGTGGTCGCCGGGAGGCCCGCCGCGGCAGCCTCCCGGGTACTGCATCCCACTGCGCGCAGCGTCAGTTGCGCACGCGCGTCAACGGCGTCGGCGGGCTGCTGCCGCCCAGGTTCGACTTCACGACCAGGCCCTCCCCCGGCCCGGGCTGTGGCGCGCCGACCAGCGACAGCGTGTAGTTGCCGCCCCCGTTGTTGGTCATCGTGTTGCCCATCGTGGCCGGGTCGAACAGCCTGCCGCTGGTCGTGCGGTATGGCTGCAGCGTGAGGACGACCTTCGGGCTGGCCACGGACGAGACCGCCGTCACGTCGAGCCGCTGCCGCGAGATGCGGTACTCGGCCACGGTGATGGTGTCGGTGTCCGCCGCCGGCGTGAACGTGACGGTGGCCGTCACCGGCGCGGACTTCGCGTTGGTGACCGTGTCGGTGGCGATCACCGTGAACGCGAGCACGTCGCTGGCGGACTGGCCGACCGGCAACGCGCGGCTGACCGTCATGCTCGCGCTGCCGCTGGGCTGGCTGAATGCCTGCGGCGGCCCGCCGGTCTGCGTCCACGTGTAGCTGAGCTTGTGGGCGCCGGTGCCATTGGCGGTCAGCACCACCGTCGAGCCCGAAGGCACCGTCAGGGGCGACAACGGGCTGACGAACGGCACGGCGGCCTGCGGCGGCGTGACAGTGACGGTCATCGCCGAGGTGGCCTGCAGGCCGTCGCAGCCGGTCACGGTCAACGTGAACAGCAGCGTGTTGGTGGCCGTCACCGTGGGCGCGGTGAAGGTCGGGTTGAGGACCGAGGCGGACGGTGCGAGCGTCACGCCCTTCGGCGGCGTCCATGCGTAGGCAAGCTGCCCGGAGCCACTCGCGGTGCCGTTGAGCTGCACCTTGGTTGCGCCCGATTGCACGGTCATGTTGGCGCCGGCGCTGGCCCGGGGCGCCGTGCATGACACCGGCTGGCCCGATCCCGGCCAGGGTTTGAGCGGCCCGGCCACGACGCCGCTCGACGAGCTGTAGCCGCCCCTGGCCAGGAAGGGCATCGTCGCGAAGCTGATCGGCGGCGGCGTCACGCCGGGGAAACTCTCCTGGAACAGGTATTCGAGGATCGGCGCGTGGTACTGCCCGGCAATCAGGCCATTCTTCAGCGGCGTGCTGGTGGCCGGCGTCCACGCACCCTCGATGACGGCGCGCACTTCCCGCGTGGCCGGCAGGAACGTGTTCTCCTCGAGCGGGCCGAAACAGAAATTGAACGTGGCGACCAGGCCCGTGCATGGCGGGCGGAAGCGCCAGCGGCCCTTGACGGTGCCGGTCGGGGCGCCGGGATCGACACCCACGATGCCCCATTCGCGCTCGCTCGTGGTGCCGTCGGGCGCGACGTCGATGCCGTACAGGAGGACATTGCGGCTGGGGTCGGTGGTGACGCCCTCGAAGCGCGTGCGCACCACTGCCTCCTGGTTCGCCGGCACCGAGATGCCGCCGTTGCCGAGAATCGTCACATCGATCGCGACATATGCGGGGTCCGTGAACGGCGCCGTGAAGATGCCGATGTTGGCGACCAGCGTGTGCGCCGACACATAGGTCGCGTCGGTCGGCGGGTACGGGCCCTGAGCGCCACGGTCGCCGACCAGCGTGCCGGAGTAGGTGACATGGTCGCCCACCTCGAAGGGCGCCATGATGCGCGGGTCCGGCAGTTGCCCGGCCGCCAGCGCCGCCGGGTCAGGCATGGTGAAGTTGGTGGAGAACTGCCCGCTGATGTCCCTGGGCCGGTTGCCCTGCGGACACGCCGCATCGTCGGCCTGGCGCGACGCGTCCACGCGCGGCACGCACATCGGATAGCCGGTCGCGCTGCGGATGGTCGGGTTGTCGGCATCGATCGTGAAGCGCCGGTCCGGCGACATGGCGCGCCCGAAGCGCCCGCCCGGATCGTTGATGCGCACGCGCGTGCCGGGCTTGCTGGCGTCCAGCACGTTCTGCGGCACGCCGCCGCCGTCGCGCACCAGCCGCCCGCCCACGCGCAGCTCGCCCGCCGCGTAGTCGATGTAGTTGATGAAGCCCGTGCCGCTGTTGAGCGACTGCTGGGAGATATAGACCAGGCCGGCGATATAGACATCGTCCACCTGGTTGCCGATCACGTGCGCCTCGTAGCCGCTGAGCGGCGCCGGCAGGTCAGCCAGCGCCATGCCGGTGGCCACGTTGGTGTACGGCGCCGGCGCCTGTGTGAACAGCTCCTTCCAGGTCAGCGCGTTGGCCGGAAGGATCACGATGGTATTGGCGGGAATGACGATGGTGTGGCCGTTGACCCGCATCTTGCCGCCGCACAGCGCGTCGCCGCAGCCGTCGAGGGTGGCCTCCTGGATATAGCCCAGTACGTCGAACTGCGCGTCGACGCCAGGCGCCGGCGCCTGCGCGCGGGCAGGCATCGCCAGCGCCGCCAGCACGGCCAGCGCCAGCAGCCACAGCAGCGCGAACGGCGCCCCGACCACGCCCCGGCCACTGCCCCGGCGCGCCCCCGCGCCGCCGGTTGGTTCGATTGGATCCGACATACGATGGCCTCCCCATTTGCCATTCAGCGCAACGTTCTGCATGACGCGGTCTCGACGCCGCAATTCAGTGCGCGAACGGACTTAGCCCCAGAAACGTCTGCAAACCCTTGCGCGTGCCGTCGGCCCCGACCGCCTGCACGCATTGCATCAGGTCGATGGCGGTCCCCTTGCGGACGTCCTGCGCCACGGACCGCGAACCGCCCTGGTGACCGTTCGGCATGCAGATCGACGGATGGTCGAACGGCGCGCGGCTGTACCGCACCCGGTCGTCCGACAGTGACAGCAGGAACGACACAAGATCCTCCTTCTCGGCCTGGCTCAGGCCGATCGGGCCCACATGGAAATCGAAGTCGTCGCGGTTGGCGTAGGCGAAATCCCCGCCCCGGTTGTAGAAGTCGATCACCTGCATCAGCGTGGACTTCCCGCCGTTGTGGAAGTACGGCCCGGTGAACTCGACGTTGCGCAGGCCCGGCGCCTTGAACGCCCCGTCCGCGACGATGCGCTGCCCCTGCGGGAACGGGCTGCTGCCGAAGCCGTTGCCCAGCAGCGCGCCCTTGCCGAGCTGCGCCATGCGCGTTTCCGACAGCGGATTGCCGAACGCATCGTTGCCGCCGAGGCCGATATCCTCCCGCGTCGGCCGCACACCGATGTTGTAGAAGCCGGTGTCGTAGATGCCCACGGCGCCGTCACCCATGGTCATGCGCTCCACGCGCTGGTTCTGCACGTTGCTGAACGCCGCGTTGGTGGTCTCGGGGCCGCCATGGCAGCTGATGCAGCGCCCGCGCTCCTGGTACAGCATGAGCCCGCGCATCTGCTGCGCGGTCAGCGCGGTGCGGTCGCCCTCGGCAAAGCGATCGAACGGCGTATCGTCGGAAACCAGCGTGGCCTCGTACATCTGCACCGCGATGCCGAAGAACAACGCGAAGTTGGCCTCCATCTGCGTGGTGACGAGGTTGCCGCGAAAGCGCCGCAAGTCGAAGTCATTGTCGTCCCGGCGGCGCTGCCGCTGCAGGTCCATCGGCTTGAAGTTCAGTGCGTGCGAGCCCGGCAGGCTGAGGATGACCGGCGCGGACCAGAACTCCGGACGGAACGCCTTCCTGATCAGCTCCGCGTACGTCGGCGCGCGCAGCGCGTAGGCGCCCAGCACGCTGTCGCGCGGCGAGATGTCCTGATCGGCCAGCAGGCGCTCCTTGAGCAGCTTTTGCCCCAGCTCCACGAACGCCCGCCCCTGGCAGCTCATTTCGTTGCCGCTCATCGGCGGGCCCGACGCCTGCGAGGCCAGCGACGACGAGGACAGCGAGACGGCGACATTGCGCAGCACACCCTTATCGAACTTCCACGCCAGCGGCTGCGTGTTGCGCAGGCCGAACGGGTCGCCGCCGTTGAACACGTTGTTGCCCCGGCCGTCCCAGAAATTGCGGAAGTTGAAAACCGCGTTGATGACGCTCGGCGTATTGCGCGGCTCCACGCGCCGGGTGTTCACGCCGTTGAGGTCGAAGCCGGTGCCGCCGTGCAGCACCGAATCGGTGACCACGGTGCAGTCGTCTGGCCTGGCATTGGCGCGCACGGCATCGAACTTCGCCGTGAACACGCCCTGCGATGACACCACGTCGTTGACGTCCGCGGCGATGGTCCCCGCATCGTCGATGTCCCCATGGCGTGTCAGCGGAAAATCGGCCGCACGCAGCGTGTAGTTCGGGCCGGCATAGTTGCCGCCCGCCTGGAACGCGGTGTCGCCGGCCAGCAGTCCGGGGTTGATCTGGTTGGTGATGCGGTTGTCCGCGCCGGCATGGAAGTGGCAGGTGGCGCAGGCGGTGCGGTTGTCGCTGCCCACGCGGGCATCCCAGAACAGCGCCTTGCCGAGCTGGACCGCGGCGGTCTTGTCGCGCACGAACTCCGCCAGCTCCTGGTCAGTCGGCCCCGGCACCGGCACCGTCTTGAGCGACCCGAGCGGCCGCTGCACCGGGAATATCTGCGTCGACGACTGGGCATGCAGCAGGTGCGAGCCGACCAGTGGCACCACCAGCAACGCGCCTGCCGCGCCCGCGACGAGCCACCGCGCCACGCGCCGGGCTGCCCGCCGGCGCGCCCCCGAATGTTCTTGCGCGGCCTGTGCCGCCGCTTCCCCGAAGGCTTGCGCTGTCGCTGCCGCTGGCGCTGCCCGCGCAGCTTCGGGCAACGCTCCCCCTACCCCGTCTCCGGGCTGGTGCTGGCTCATGACCCTCTCTCCCCGTGTCCACCAGGTGTGCGCCGCGCGCGGCGCGCCCTGGCGCAATGCTTGTCAAGGCGGGCTGGTGGTCCGGGATGCGGCGCGAACCGCATCCCGGCCATGCCCTTTGCGTACTAGTTGCGTATCCGCGTCAGTGCCGTCTGCGGGCTCGTGCCTCCGATGCTCGACTTCACGGTCAGCGGCGTGGCCGGCGGCGCCGCCGGCTGCGGCGCGCCGACCAGGACCAGCGTGTAGGTGCCGCCGCCGGTATTGGCCAGCGTCGCGCCCAGCGTGCCGGGGTCGAACAGCGCGCCCGTGGTGGTGCGGTACGGCTGCAGCGTCAACACCAGGTTCGGGTTCACGATGGACGACGTGACCGTCAGGTCGAGTCGCTGCTTGGACGTGCGGTACTCAGCCGTGGTGACGGTCACCACGTCGGGCACCGGCACAACCGTCACCGTGACGCTGACCGGCTGCGACACCTGCCCGCCGTCGTTCGCGGTCACGGTGAAGGTCAGCACGTCGCGCGTGATCTGCCCGAGCGGAATTGCCCGCGTGAAGCGGATCGACGCCGAGCCCGCCGGTTGCTGCGAGAACGCCTGCGCCGGGCCGCCCGTCTGCGTCCACGTGTACGTGGTGCCCGCTGCGCCGCTGCTGCTGGCGGTCAGCGTGACCGGCACGCCCGAGTTGACGGTGACCGGCGCGATCGGGTTGATCACCGGCACCGGGTGGCTCGGCGGCAGCACCGTCACGGTGACGGTGGACGTCGCCGTCTGGTTCTTGCAGCCGGTGACGGTCAGCCGGAACGTCATCGTCTGCGCGGCGCCGCCGGCTGCAATGACGGGCGCGTCGAACGTGGGGTTCGGCGAGGTCGGGTTGGTGATCACCGTGCCCGGCGGCGACACGGCCTGCCAGGCATAGGTGAACGGCCCCGTGCCGGTCGCGCTGCCGGTGAGCGGTACCGCCCGCGCGCCCGAGGCCACGCTGAAGTCGGTGCCGGCATTGGCGGCCGGCGCCGTGCAGGTGCCCGGTGCCTGCGCGCCGGGCCACGGGTTGAGCTGCCCGACGATGGTGCCGGCCGACGACGTGTAGCCGCCTTGCGCGAGGAACGGGATCGTCTCGAAGTTGTTGGGCGGCGGCGGCGTGCCGGGCACGTTCTCCGGGAAGATGTATTCCAGGATCGGCGCGCGATACTGCCCTGCCATCAGCCCGTTGGCGCCGCCGGTGTCGGCCTGCCGGGTCGCGGGCGTCCACGCGCCTTCGATCACGGCGCGCACCTCGCGCGTCGGGGGGATGAAGTTGCCGCCCGCGGGAGGCGTGCAGGCCTTGACCGTCGCCGTGACGGCGGTGCACGGCGGGCGGAAGCGCCAGCGGCCTTGTACCGCGCCGTTCGGCGGGCCCGGGTCGACCGCGATCGTGCCCCAGTCGCGATCGGTGGTCGAGCCGTCGGTGTTGACGTCGATGCCGTAGAGATGGATGTTGCGGCTCGGGTCGGTGGTCATCCCTTCGAAGCGCGTGCGGATCGCGGCCTCGCCCGCGCCGATCACGGTCAGCCCGCCCGTGCCGATGATCGTGACCTCCACCGCGACGTAGGCCGGGTTGGTACCGGGCGCGGTATAGATGGCCACGTTGTTGGTCACGGTATGCGCGGACACGTAGGTGCCGGCGCTGCCGCCCGGGTACGCGCCGCTGGTGCCGCTGTCGGTCACCAGTGTGCCGGCGAAGTTGACGTAGTCGCCGACCTGGAACGGCGCCATGATGCGCGGGTCGGGCAGCTGGCCCGGCGCCAGCGCAGCCGGCGCCGGCATGGTGAAGGCCGGCACGAAGTTGCCGGCCACGTCCTTGGGCCGGTTGCCTTGCGGGCACAGCGCATCGGGAATGGCCTGCGGATCATTGGGGTTGGTCCGCGGCAGGCACATGGGGAAGCCGGTGGCGCTGCGGATGGTCGGGTTGTCAGGATCGAGCGTGAAGCGCTTGTCGGGGCTGCCCGCGCGCCCGTACTTCCCGTCGGGATCGTTGATGCGCACGCGCGTGCCCGGATTGCCGGCCGACAGCACGTTCTGCGGCACGCCGGTGGCAAGGTCGAGTGTCAGCTTGCCGCCCACGTACATCTCGCCGGCGGCGTAATCGATGTAATTGATATAGCCCGCGCCGGCATTCAGGTCCTGTTGCGACAGGAAGATCAGCCCGGCGATATAGGTGTCGCCGACGCGATTGCCGATCACGTGCACCTCATACGTGGTCAGCGGCTGCGGCGAGTCGGCGAGCGCCATGCCGCTCGACACGCCCGTGTAGGGTGCCGGCGCCTGGTCGAACAGCTCCTTCCAGGTCAGCGCGTTCGCCGGAAGCATCACGATGGTGTGGTCCGGCACGACCACCACGTGGCCATTGACCTTGAGCTTGCCGCCGGTGACGGCGGTCGGGTTCGGCCCGTTCAACGTGGCCTCCTGCAGGAACCCCACGATGTCGAACTGCGATGCCGTGCCCGGCGGCGGCAGCTGCGCCAGCGCCTGTTGCTGCCAGCACAGCTGCACCAGGAGCAGGATCGTCGCCAGCCAGGCCCCGAGCCGCCGGTACGCCAGCCGCTCTCGCGTCGTGCGAAGCGCTGCACGTGCCGCCCCGTGCCGCCTAGTCATGTCAATCGCGTCGTTCATGATATTGCCCTCCACTTATCGTCACCCTGGCGCGCCCGGTCGGGCGCCACCGCCCGCCCCCGGGCCCGTCGACTTGCCTCGCGCCGCCGGCAGCATCGCCGCCACCGCGCTTGCTCACAGACCCAACAAGCCTCCTTCGATCCCCGGTTGCCAAGGTTGCGGGCACGCGCCGCTTGCAAGCCGCGGCGCTTGTGCCGATGACTACGCCATGTTCCGCACCGCGTGCGCAATCTGCTGCGGCGCCGTGAGCGCGGGCATCATGCACCAGCGGTCGAGCGGCTCGTTGCCGATGCTGAGCATGCCGGTATGGCGCGACAGCAGCGCGTCCTCCGCCGGATCCGAGTCGTAGAAGCCGAGCCTGCGCCTGACCAGGTCCATGTCGGCGCGCCGGCCGGTCAGGAACGTCCAGCCGGGCCGGATGCCGTACTGCCGCGCATACGCCTGCAGCGCCGCGGGCGTGTCGAGCTCGGGCTGCAGCGTCAGCGAGACCAGGTGGATGTCATGACCCACGCGGTGGCCGAGCGCGGCCTGCACCGCCATCAGGTTGGCCGTGTTGGGCGGGCAGATGCCGGCGCAGGCGGTGTACATCATGTTGAAGACGACGAGGCGCCCCTTGACGACGTCGTCGTAGAAACGCACCTTGCGCCCGTCGTGCGTCTCGAACATGACGTTGGGAAAATAGCCGGCCCGCGGGCCGTGCCTGGCGGCAACGGCCAGGCCGCGGGCGCTCGCCGCCGCCGGCAGCAGCGCCGCGCCGCACAGGGCTTTCAGGAGGGTTCGCTTGGAAGACATGTTGTCGTGCTCCGCCATGGTTTTGGTCGTGCGTGCGTTCGCTCTGTGTACCGGGCCGTGTATCGCGTCGTGCGTGCCGTTCGCCGGATCAGGGCACGATGTCGAAGCGGATCATCATCGCGTGGTCCTCGTGCTGGCCGTTATGGCAATGCATCATGTATTTCCCCTCGTAGTCGCGGAAGCGGATGAACAGCTTCACCTCTTCGCCGGGCCCGATCACATACACGTCCTTGCGCCCGCGCTCATGCGGCGGCGGCGCATTGCCGTTGCGCGACAGGATGCGGCCTTCCTCGAAGTGGATATGGACCGGATGTGACCAGTTGCCCTTGCCGCGCAGCACCCACACCTCCTCGGCGCCGCGCCGGGGCGTGGCCGCCGGCCGCGTGACGTCGAACAGCTGCCCGTTGACGGTCCAGCCGCCGTTGGATCGGTCGAACTCCCACACGCGGGTCGGCAGCTTCTTGAGCTGCGCGGCCGTCGGCATCGGCGGCACCTCGCGCGGCGTGGCCGGCACGCGGCTGGCATCGGGCACCCTGGGATCGGCCCRCACATCGAAGCGCAGGATCTGCGTGCCCGGCGACAAGCGCTTGTCGCTCGGGCCACGCCCGTCGGTCTGTTCGAGGCGGTTGACCAGGAACAGCTGGCTGCCGATCGGATAGCGGGAGAAATCGATGACGATGTCGGCGCGCTCGGCCACGCCCATCCGGATCGATTTCATCGCCAGCGGCGCCGGCAGCAGGTTGCCGTCGTTGGCCAGGTAGGTGAACTCCTGGTCGACGCCCTTGTAGGTCAGGTAGAACTCGTAGAAGCGCGCCGGGCCGCCGTCGAGCAGGCGGAAGCGGTATTTGCGGCGCTCCACTTCGAACAGCGGCTGGATCTTGCCGTTGACGCAGAACTTGTCGCCGAGGATGCCATCCGAATTGAACGGATCGAAATAGAGCATGCCCTTGGCGTCGAACTGGCGGTCCTGGATGACGAGCGGGATGTCGTAGACGCCAACCCCGCTGGGCAGGCGCAGCGCATTGGGATTGGGGTCGTTCTCGTTGCCCGAATCCAGCTCGTCGAACAGCAGATAGAAGCCGCTGAGGCCGCGGTACACGTTGGGCGCGGTGAAATCGAGCCGGTGGTCGTGGTACCACAGCGTGCCGAGCGCCTCGCGGGAGTCGCCATGCGTCGCGGCATAGGCATCGTACCCGGCATAGCAGTTCGGGTAGAGATGGTCCTTGTATCCGCCCGGTGCGCTGAGCGTGGGGCCGGCCTTGCCCGCGCTGTAGTAGTCGCCGGTGAAGCCGTCGCTCTCGGAGGCGGTGTGCAGGTTGTGCAGGTGCGTGCTGATCTCCGGCGAGCCGAACCCGATATGGTTCGCCGGCAGGTCGTTGTGGATGCGCACGACAATGGGCTCGTTGTACCGGGCCACGAAGGTCGGGCCCGGCACGAGGCCGTCGTAGCCCCAGACCGGCTGCGTCGGCAGGTCGCGGTGGAACGAGTGCAGCGCCTGCCTGACGCGCAGCTCGTAGAGCCGCTGCGCGGTGAAGTCGGCCCAGCGCTGGTGTTCCGCGCGGCCGCATTCGCCGGCGCCGGGCACGCGCTGCGCCGCCGGGACCAGTGCCGGCACCGGCTGCTTGACCGGCGGCACCGGCAATACCTCGATAAAGGGCCGTGTCGCCGGGCTGCCACGCGAATCGCCGCCGTCCTTGGCCAGCGCGCCTTGCGTACCCAGTCCCTCTCCAAGCACTGCCGCTGTCGCGCCGGCCGCTGCCCGCCCGAAGAATGCCCTTCTATTTTCCCGTTTATTTTCCCGCCCACCCGATTTACTCATTTTTTTACCATCCTGTTTTGATACCATTTTCTCCGGACGAGCGCACCCCTGCCGCCCAGCAGCCTCCCTTTAATTACGTGGAATGACCTGTTCCGCGGCGGCGCTAATTAGAGCCGGCGGAACCATTGACTTCGGTGCACCAACCTGGGGTTTTCCGCAGCTTGGATGGTTAAAAATGACAAGACCCCGAACCGGCACGGCGTAATCGCCCGTGACGGATTCATACACGTCTGATGCCGCATGGCATGCTCTCCCTTGATCCCCCCCCGGGGCTTTCCCTGCAGGCGTTGCCGGATGGCGCTTGCGCCGCCGGCCGGAGCTTGACGCCCCATTCGAGAACCGTTTGCATTTTCGTTTTTATTAAAATAAAAACTAATGCCGGTTTCTTCGCTTCGCCCTTTTTATTAGCTCGCGAGACACCGGTTTCCCACCGGTTTGCGCGAACGCCTAATAATTTATTGATTGTGCCTGACCACGCTATCATGCAGATGGATGAGCAATGTGTGGACATTTCAATATGGCGGCCTCTAGTTGCATCCAGCGTGGCCAGACACCAATATCCGCAACGGAATAATCTTTTCAACCTTGTAACAGCGCCTGTCATTCATCCCACAGGATGGTCCGCCCCATCTTTTCTTTTGGATTATCCCCGTGCTAATCTTTTGCCATGTTGGTGAGGAGCTGACATGAGCCCAATAATAAAAATTCTCATCTCTTTTTCGATTGGCCAGACAGGCTATGGCTATTCGGGAGCGGGGTATGCCGCAGACATCTACCGCTCCGAGGGACCGGACGGGGAGGTGCGCTTCGCCAGCCAGCCACTCGACAAGAGCTACCGGCTCTACCTGCGCGGCGAAACGCCGCGCGCCGCCGTGCCGGGCAAGGCCGTCGCGTCTCGCGCTGGCGCGCGCCCCGACAACGGCTCCGCGCCGGCGGGCCTGCGCGACCTGCCGCTGGCGGCGCTGGTCGAGCAACTGTCGGCGAAGCACGCCGTGGATGCCGCCCTGGTCAAGGCGGTGATCGAGGTCGAATCCAGGGGCAACCCCGCCGCCGTCTCCGCCAAGGGCGCCACCGGCGTCATGCAGTTGCTGCCGTCGACCGCGGCCATGTACGGCGTCACCGAGCTGTCCGATCCCGCGCAGAACATCGAGGCCGGAGTCCGCCACCTGAAGTATCTGCTCGACCTGCACGGCGGCAACGTGGCGCTGGCGCTGGCCGCCTACAACGCCGGCGAGGGCGCCGTGGCCAGGCACGCCAGGCGCATCCCGCCGTACCGCGAAACCATGCTCTACGTGCCGGCCGTGCTCGCCCGCATGCAATCCAGCCGCAACCAGGCCAAGCCGTGAAGGACGCCATGAAAGACGCCACGAGAGCCGCCATGAATACGCATCCGCACCGCCACCCCGGCGCCGGCTTCACGCTGCTCGAATTGTTGATCGTGGTGGTCATCATCGGGCTGCTCGCGGCCTACGTCGGGCCGAAGTACTTCTCGCAGCTCGGCAAGTCCGAGCGCACCATCGCCAAGGCGCAGATCGACGCGCTGGAGAAGGCGCTCGACACCTATCGCCTGGACGTAGGGCGCTATCCGAGCACAGAGGAAGGCCTCGTTGCGCTGGTGAGCAAGCCGGGCGGCGGCTCGCAGTGGAACGGCCCGTACCTGAAGAAAGCGGTCCCCGCCGATCCGTGGGGACACCCGTATCAATACAAGTCGCCCGGCACCGCCGGCGAGATCGAGATCCGCTCGTTCGGCAAGGACGGCCAGGCGGGCGGCACCGGCGACAACGCCGACATCACCAACTGAAGACGGAACGGAACACCGCAGCAGGGCATGCACCGGGCGCCTTGCCAGACAAGAAAACAAAGCGCCGCGCGTGGGCAACGGCGAGCCAGCCGTGCCCAACTGAGCTCGCGGCGACAGGGGAACACAGGGCCACCGGCAACGCCGGGGCGCCTGCCGCAAGACGCGGCGGAACGGGTCCGGCGCGAAGACAAAGACAAACCCTAGCGGGTCGGGGGTGACATGAAGCCAACCATATCCAGTTTCCACAAGGGCAGCCGGTATTGCCTCCGGCCGGCGGCGAACGCGCACTGGCGCGCGGGATGCGCACGCACCGTCCCGGCGGGACGCGCGTGCATGCCCGCCAGCAAGGCACGCTGCTAGGCACGCCGCCCTGCACCGCGCGCCAATGCGCGGCGCAGGCAAGGCTGTCCAGGCGTCGAGGCGCGCCGAGCCCCGGGGAACCCCGCGTTCCCCGCTGGCCAGGCACCGCCGGTACCGGAAGTCGTGGAGACAACACCATGCAGTTTGATGTGCGCGCCCTCTCAGCGGACCACCTGATGGTCCGCCTGCGGCTTGACGCCCGTGACGAAGCGGACGTGCGCAGCCAGGTGGAGGCGCGCGGGCTCTATCCCGCTGCCGTCATCCCGGTGCGCGCGCACGCGGGCGGGCCGCGCCTGCCCGGCCGGCGCGGCCGCTTCTCGGTGGCGCTGTTCAGCCAGGAACTGCTGGCCCTGCTCAATGCCGGGCTGAGTCTCGTGGAATGCCTCGAAGCGCTGCAGGAGAAGGAAGGCAATGCGGCATCGGCCGATATCCTCGCGCAGTTGCTGGCCGGGCTGCGCGAAGGCAAGCGCTTCTCGCGGGTCCTGGCCGAGCGGCAAGGCGTGTTCCCCCCGCTCTATGTTGGCATCGTGCAGGCGGCGGAGAACACCAGCGACCTGCCGCAGGCACTGGGCCGCTACGTGGACTACCAGCAGCGCCTGGACGCCGTGCGCGGCAAGCTGACCAGCGCCGCGATCTACCCGGTGATCCTGCTGATCGTGGGCGGCGCCGTGAGCGCGTTCCTGATCGGCTACGTCGTGCCGCGCTTCGCGGAGGTGTACCAGGGCGCGGGACGCAGCCTGCCGTGGCTGTCGCAGCAACTGCTGGCCTGGGGGCAGTTCGCCGGGCGCCACGGCACGCTGCTGGCGCCGGCGGCGCTGCTCGGCGCCGCGGCGCTGTGGCTGGGGGCGCGCCGGCTGCTGGCCCGCCACGGCATCGCCGCCCTGCTGGCATGCCTGCCCGGCCTCGGCGAATGCGTGCGCATCGTCGGGCTCTCCAGGCTCTACCTGACGCTTGGCATGCTGCTCGAGGGCGGCATCAACATCGTCGCCGCCATCGACACCGCGCAGGCGATGGCCGCGCCGGGCGTGCGCGGCAATCTCGGCGCGGCGCGGCTGGCCATCCAGTCCGGGCTGCCGCTGTCCGAAGCCTTCGAGGCACAGGGACTCACCACGCCCGTCTCGCTGCGCATGCTCCGTGTCGGAGAGCGCAGCGGCGAGCTGGGCGCCATGCTGACGCAGTCCGCCAATTTCTACGACGGCGAAATCGGCCGGTGGATCGAGCGCTTCATGCGGATGTTCGAGCCGCTGCTGATGGCCGCCATCGGCCTGATCGTCGGCACCATCGTCGTGCTGCTCTATATGCCGATCTTCGACCTTGCCGGGGGCCTGACATGAACGCGAACGCCGATCCGCAGATCGTCATCGATGCGGCGCTGCTGCAGCAGGCGCGCAGGCAGGCGCAACGCTCGCAGCGCCCGCTCATCAGCGAGCTCGAAAGCCTCACCGGGGCCGAGCCACGCGACCTCGTGCGCAGCCTGGCGCAGGCGTTCGGCCTGCAGGTGCTGGAGACCGCGCAGATGCTCGCGCTGGCGCCGGTCTTCGACAAGCTGCCGCTGTCCAAGGCCATGCAGCGCCGCTGCGTGCTGCTGCGCGACGACGGCGGCCACAGCGTGGCGGTGATCGCCGACCCGTTCGATACCGACCTGCACACGTGGCTCGAGGCGCGCGCAGGCATGCCGGTCGAGTACCGGCTCGCCTTGCAGGCCGACATCCAGGCCTACCTGTCGAAGCAGGAAGAGACCGTGCGCGCGGTGGACGCCATCGTCGGCAGCGCCGACGGCGAGGCGCACGGCAGCCGCACCGCCGCCGTGCTGTCGTTCGCCGCGCTGTCCGAGGCGGCCAGCCCGGCGGTCAAGCTGGTCGACTCCACGCTCTACGACGCGCTCAAGGCCGGCGCCTCCGACATCCACCTCGAGTGCACCGCGCAGGGCCTTGCCGTGAAATACCGCATCGACGGCGTGCTCGACCATGCCGCGACCGCCCATGGCGTGGAAATCGCCGAGCAGGTGATCTCGCGCCTGAAGATCATGGCCGAGCTCGACATCGCCGAGCGCCGCGTGCCGCAGGACGGCAGCTTCCGCGTGGAGGCGGGCGGGCGCGAGATCGACCTGCGCTTGTCGATCATGCCCAGCATTCACGGCGAAGATGCGGTGATCCGGATCCTCGACAAGCGCGCCATGATCGACGCCTATGGCTCGCTGACGCCCGAGGCGCTCGGCTTCGACGGGCCGTCGCTGGTCGCCTTGCGGATGCTGTCGCAGGAGCCCTACGGCATGCTGCTGGTGACGGGCCCGACCGGCTCCGGGAAGACCACCACGCTCTATGCCGCGCTGACCGAGATCCACAACGGGCGCGACAAGATCATCACCATCGAGGACCCGGTCGAGTACCAGCTGCAGGGCATCCTGCAGATCCCCGTCAACGAAAAGAAGGGGCTGAGCTTCGCCCGCGGCCTGCGCTCGATCCTGCGCCACGACCCGGACAAGATCATGGTCGGCGAGATCYGCGACCGCGAGACTGCCGAGATCGCCGTGCAATCGGCGCTGACCGGCCACCTGGTCCTGACCACGGTACACGCCAACAACGTCTACGACGTGTTCGGGCGCTTCACGCACATGGGGATCGATCCCTACGCTTTCGTGTCGGCGCTCAATGGCATCTGGGCCCAGCGCCTGGTGCGGCTCAACTGCCCGCGCTGCGCCACGGCGCAGGAGCCCGACGACGCGGAGCTGGCCAAGGTGTTCCTCGCCCGCGCCGATGTCGCGGACTGGCGCTTCATGCAGGGAAAGGGCTGCGGCGACTGTCGCGGCACCGGGTACAGCAAGCGCCGCGCGATCGCCGAGATACTGATCCTCAACGACGAGCTGCGCGAGCTGATCATCGACAAACGACCGATCCGCCAGATCAAGGAAGCGGCCCGCCGCAACGGCAGCCGCAGTCTGCGCGAAGCCGCGCTCGACCTGGTCAGGCAAGGCGACACCACGCTGGAAGAAATCAAACGGGTCACGCTCCATGAATAAACGTCCTCTCTCCCTGCGCATCGGCTTGTCCACGTCCTCGGTGGCGCTCGTGCGCCGATGCGGCTGGCTGCGCCGGACCAACGAACTGCTGGCCGAAGCGCCGCTGAGCGCCGAGCCCGACGTGGGCGCCCTGTCCGGCCTGCGCGCAGCGCTGGCGGACACCGGCTGCACCCGCATGCCCACATCCGTGATCCTCGGCAGCGCCTGGACACGCATGTTCATGGTCACGCCGCCGCGCAACACGGAGCGGCTGCGCGACTGCCAGGCGGCCATCGGCATGCGCTTCGGCCAGCTCTACGCGGACCGCGCGGAGGACTGGGCAATCAGCGCGGACTGCGATGCGAAGCACGCGTTCCTGGCCTGCGCCGCGCCCCGGTGCCTGGTGGACGGACTGCGCCAGGCGGCCACGGACCACCGCCTCGCGCTGGTCGCCATCCAGCCGCGCTTCATCGCTGCGTGGAACCGCTGGCGGCGTGCCCTGCCGCGCGGGGCCTGGTTCGGCGTGATGGACGACGACGCGCTGGTGCTGGGCCTGGTCGACCACGGACGGCTCACCGATGTGCGCACGCTGCCGGTGCCGGCCATCGCGCCGCTTGACCGCACCTGGCTGGCGGTGCAACTGGCGCGCGAAGCGCTGCGCCACGGCTTGCCGGCGCCCGCGCGGCTCTGCCTGTGCGGACAGGTCCCCGCGGCGTGGTTCGACGCCGGGGTGCAGGCGCCGCAATGCGTGGCGCTCGACGGCGTGATGGCGCAGGCAACGGCCGGCGCGGAACTCGCCCTCACCGGAGCACGGCCATGAAGGCAAGCCGGGTCGATTTCGCTCCGCGCTCGCTGTGGCGGTTCGTGGCCGGCACCCGGCCGGCTGCGTGGCTGGCCGGCGCGGCCGGGGTGGCGCTATGCGCGAGCGCGGCCGTGACGGCCACCGGACTTGCGCGGCAAGGCGACCTCGAGCGCGGGCAGCTGCAGCAGATGCGCGCGCGCGTGGCCGGATACAGCCAGGCGGCGCGGCACGCCGCACCGGTGGAGGTCGCGCAGGCCGCCGCCGTCAACGACGTCGTGTCCCGCCTGAACCTGCCGTGGCGTGACCTGTTCCGCGCCGTCGAGGCGGCGACGCCCGCAGGCAGCATCGCGTTGCTCGAACTGTCCCCGGACGCAGCCCGCCACGCCATCAAGGGCGTGGCGGAAGCGAAGGACGGCACCGACATGCTCGCCTACATCGCCCGCGTGGGCAGCCAGCCGTTCTTCTCGTCGGTGGTGCTGCTGCGGCATGAACTCAACGAACAGGATCCCAACAGGCCGCTGCGGTTCCAGTTTCTTGCGCAGTGGGCGGAGAGCGACAAATGAACACGCATCTGATCGGGCAATCGCTGTTGCAGGCGCGTCTCGCGCTGTTCCGCAACGCGGCCGGCACGCTCGTCGCCGCGGCGCTGTGCCTGGCGGGCGCGCTGTGCTGGCTCTGGTGGGTCCCGCTCGAGCAGGCCAGCGTGGCGCAGCAACACGCCTCGCTGCAACGCGAGCGCATGGCGCAGCGGATCGCGCAGAGCGCGCCGAAACCGGCCGTGCCCACGTCGGCACAGGACCGGCTTGCCCTCTTCTACGGCGCGCTCGGCGACCGCCGCCACATCGAGCAGGAGTTGCTGACACTGTTCGACAAGGCCAGGGAGAACGGACTGGTGCTGGCCAAGGCCGACTACAAGTCGGTGTACGACCGCCACAGCCGCGTGTACAGCTACCAGATCCTGCTGCCGGTCAATGGCTCGTACGCCGCCATCCGCCGTTTCTGCGAAAAGACGCTGCTCGCGATCCCGTTCGCCTCGCTCGACGAGATCACGTTCCGCCGCGACGCGATCGGCAGCGGCACGCTGGAGGCGCGGCTGCGCTTCACCTTGCACCTGAAGGACATGCCCGCCGCGCCGGCGGCGGCGCCCGAACCCGTGGCCGCGCCGGCCCCGGTGCCCGCGCCGGGCACCATTGTCGCCATGCAGGCTCAGCAGCCATGAAGCCCAGGCATCTCGCACTTGGTGCCGCGCTGCTCGCGGCCGCGGCGCTGGCCATCTTCGGCGACCGCTCGCCGAGTGGCGACGATATCGTCGCCGCCGTGACGCGCGCCGATGCCACGCAGGCGGCCACCCCTGCAGCGCGCGCGGCCGGCGGCGAGCCCGTCATCCTGGCGCTGCACAACCGGGCCGAGCTGCTGGGGGCTGGCGACACCGCCGACGGCACGCTCTTCGACAGCCACAACTGGACGCCCCCCCCGCCGCCACCGCCGCCCGTCGCCGTGGCGCCCCCGCCGAAGCCCACTGCGCCGCCGCTGCCCTTCACCTACCTCGGCAAGAAGCAGGAGAACGGCAAGTGGGAAGCCTACCTCGCGCGCGGCGGCGACACCTACGTCGTGCGCGAACACAGCATGATCGATGGCACCTATCGCGCCGAAGCGATCACGCCGACGACCCTGACCATCACGTACCTGCCGCTCAAGCAGGTGCAGAAACTGTCCCTCGGGGAGGCAGACTGATGCCGCAAGTCAACCAATCCACGCGCGCCCTCGCCCGCCTCGCAAGCCGGGCCGGGACCGCGTGCCTGCTCGCCGCTTCGCTGCTGCTGGGCGGCTGCGCCGCCGACAAGGCCTATCGCGAAGGCCGGGACCTGGCGGCCAGCGGGCGGCAGGAGGAAGCGATGGGCAAGTACCAGGAAGCCATGATCCTGGACCCGAAGGACGTGCAGTACCGCATGGGCTACATGCGGGCGCGCGAGCAGGCCGTGAACAGCTATGTGGAGCGCGCCGAGCGCGAGGCGGCCTCCGGCAAGCCGGACCTGGCCGATGCCATCTACCGCCGCGCGCTGACGCTGGACCGCGCCAACGAACGCGCGCTCGCCGGATTGCGCGCGATCGACGCGGCGCGCGCCAAGGCGCGCGGCGCCGCGGTGGCCGCCACGGAAAACGCGGCGGGCGCCGCGCGGCGCGCTGCCGAGGACATCGGCGGCCGCCCGGCCGACTCGATGCTGGCGCTCGCCTACAAGAAGCCGATCTCGATCGAGTTCCGCGACGTCACGCTGAAGCAGCTGTTCGAGGTGGTGTCGCGCTCGTCCGGGCTGAACTTCCTGTTCGACAAGGACGTGCGCACAGACCAGAAGGCCACGGTGTTCCTGCGCAACAGCACGGTCGAGTCCGTGGTGTTCTTCACGCTGCTGACGAACCAGCTCGAGCAGCAGGTGCTCAACGAGAATACGGTGCTGATCTACCCGAACACGCCGAACAAGCTCAAGGACTACCAGGAGCTGATGGTCCGCACCTTCCACCTCGCCAACACCGACGCCAAGATGGTGGCCAACACGCTCAAGACCATCCTCAAGACGCGCGACGTCGTCGTCGACGACAAGCTCAACATGCTGATCGTGCGCGACAGCCCCGAGGCGATCCGGCTGGCGTCGCGGCTGGTGGCGCTGCACGACGTGCCGGAGCCGGAAGTCATGCTGGAGGTGGAGATCCTGGAGGTCAAGCGCGACCGGCTCACCACGCTCGGCGTGGCCTGGCCCGACAGCCTGAGCCTGACCCCGATCCCATCCGCCGCCGGCGGCGTGCTGACGCTGCGCGACCTGATGAACCTGACCAGCTCGAAGGTGGCGGCCGGCATCGGGCCGCTGACCATCAACGCAGGCACCATCGAGTCCTCCGCGAAGCTGCTCGCCAATCCGCGCATCCGCGCGCGCAACCACGAGAAGGCCAAGATCCTGATCGGCGACCGCGTGCCGTTGATCACCACCACATCCACCGCTACCGGCTTCGCATCGGAGTCCATCAACTACATTGATGTCGGCCTGAAGCTGGACGTGGAGCCTGCGGTGCACCTGGACAACGACGTGGCGATCAAGGTCTCGCTCGAAGTCAGCAACATCGTGAGCCAGCTCACGACCAAGTCGGGCTCGGTGGCCTACCAGATCGGCACGCGCACGGCCAGCACGACGCTGCGCCTGCGCGACGGCGAGAACCAGGTGCTGGCCGGCCTGATCAGCGACGAGGACCGCCGCAACGCGAAGAAGATTCCCGGCCTCGGGGACCTGCCGGTGCTCAGCCGCCTGTTCGGCAGCTCCGCCGACGAAAACCAGAACACCGAGATCGTGTTATCGATCACGCCCCACCTGATCCGCAATATCGAGCGTCCCGCGCCAGCCGTGCTGACCTTCGCCGCGGGAACGGAAACGAGCTTGCGGCTGCGGCCCGAGGGCCTGACCGTGCCGTCCGCCCGCGCACCACTGATCGCGCTGTCCGGCCAGCCCGGCGCGGGCGCCGCGCAGGCCGTGGCCATGCCCGTATCGCTGCCAGCCGCGGCCGCGGCCGCGCCAGCCGGCACCGCCGCCGATCCCGGTGCCGCGGCGCAGCCCGCGCCGGACGCCGATGCCGATCCGCCCGCGGCCCAGGCCGCCCCGCTCGTCAGCGCGCCCGGCAGCGCGCAGATGAGCTGGCAAGGCGCGCAGCAACTGAAGGTCGGCGACACGTTCACGCTGCAGCTGTCGATGCAGTCCGCGCGCCCGGTCACCAGCGTGCCAGTCGCGATCACGTTCGACGACAAGGTCTTCGAGGCGGGCGGCGTGGTCGAGGGGGGGTTCCTGCGACAGGGCGGCGCGCAGACCAGCTTCACCAGCAAGGTCGATGGCGCGGGCCAGCTGCTCATCACCGGCACGCGCACCGACAGCAGCGGCGCCAGCGGCAGCGGCAACTTCGCCAGCATCAACTTCCGCGCGCTGGCCCCGACCAATGCATCGGCCATCCAGCTGCTCACCACCGCGCCGGTGGGGCTCAAGGGCAGCGCGATCTCCGCGCGCGCACCGGCGCCGCATGTGGTGCAGGTACAGCCGTGAAAGCGCCGGCCAACGCCCGCCCGAGCCCGCCGCCGCGCGGCGCGGCGTCTGCGCGCGGCTTCACGCTGATCGAGTTGCTGGTCACGCTGGCGATTCTGGGCGTGCTGGCCACCATCGCGCTGCCGCTGGCGCAGGTGAGCGTGCAGCGCGCCAAGGAGCAGGAGCTGCGGCGCGCGCTGCGCGATATCCGCACCGCCATCGACGCGTACAAGCGCGCCAGCGACGAAGGCCGCATCCCGAAGATGGCGGGGACCACGGGATACCCGAAGAACCTGGAGATCCTGGCCGAGGGCGTGCTCGACCAGCGCAGCCCGACCCGCAGCAAGATGTACTTCCTGCGCAGGGTGCCGCGCGACCCGCTGGCGGCAGACACGTCCGGCCCGGAATCCGCGGCCTGGGGCAAGCGCAGCTATGCGAGCGAGCCCGACGCGCCGCAGGAAGGCGACGACATCTACGACGTCTACACCCGCTCGGGCCAGACCGGCCTGAACGGCGTGCCTTACAGGAAATGGTGACGAACGATGGACGCGCGGCCGCTGCTTTTCCCCCGCCTACCCTGCCCGCGCCTCGCTCGCCCTGCCCGCGGCTTCACGCTGGTGGAGCTGCTGGTGGTGCTGGCCATCGTCGCGCTGCTGCTGACGCTGGCGGTGCCGCGCTACTTCCACAGCATCGACATCGCGCGCGAGACGGTGCTCGTCGATAACCTGGCGACCGCGCGCGCCACCATCGACAAGTTCTATGGCGACACGGGGCGGTATCCGGAATCGCTCGAGGAACTGGTCGAGAAAAAATACCTCCGCACGCTGCCGTTCGACCCAGTCGCCAGGAGCAGCAGCGGATGGACCATCGTGCCGCCGGAAGATGCCAGCAAGGGCCGCGTCTACGACCTGCGCAGCAGCGCGCCCGGCAGCGGCGCCGGCAACGTGCCCTTCTCCCAGCGCTAGCCATGGCGGCCCGGCACTTCAGGCAAGCCAGGAACGCCAGGCGCGCACGCGGCTTCGGCTATATTGGGCTGATCCTGATGGTCGCCGTGATCGGCGTCGCCGGGGCGGCCACGCTGCAGCTCGGCGCGGTGGCGCAGCGCCGCGCCGCCGAGGAGGAACTGCTGTCGATCGGCACCGAGTTCCGCGAGGCCTTCATCAGCTACGCCAATGCGACTCCGCCTGGCCAGCCGCGCACGCCGCCGAGCCTGCAGGCGCTGCTGAAGGACCCGCGCTATCCGACGCCGCGCCGCCACCTGCGCAAGCTCTATGTGGACCCGCTGACGGGCGAGGAGGCCTGGGGCATGGTGCAGGCGGTGCCGGGGCCCGGCATCATGGGCGTCTACAGCCTGGCGACCGGCCGGCCGATCAAGATCGGCAACTTCGAGCTGCGCTTCCAGGATTTCGAAGGCAAGGCGTCGTACCAGGAATGGAAATTCATGGTGCCGCCCGAGGCCATCGCACCCGCGGCCGCCGCCGTTCGCGGCGCCGTGGCGCCGCAGCCCCCGCGCTTCTGAGGTCGGGCCGATGCCTGCCGCAGCCGCCGTCTTGGCGAGGCGCAGCGTACGTCCACGCCCGCGCCCGCGGTCACTGCGCCGCGGTCATTGCGCGACGGCAGGCTGCGCCACGCCGAGCCCCGGCGCGACATCTGGAGCGCCCGGCGGCGCAAGCAGGTCTTCCAGGAAGAAGGCCGCCAGGTGGTGGCGCCCGTCGAGGCCGGCCTTCGCATAGATATTGGTCGCGTGCTGCCTGACGGTCTTGCTGCGGCTCTCGCGCACGGCGGCGATCTCGTCGAGGGTCAGGCCCTTGATCAGCAGCAGGGCGATGTCCTTCTCCGCCTGCGTGAGCCGCCATTTCTCGAATTGCTCCTGTATCTGCTGCAGGAAATGATGCGTCGACTGGCGCGCCGGCTTGTCGCGCTCGGCGATCGCGCGGTCGTGCGCGCGCGAGAGCGTCTGCAACTCCAGCAGGCGATTGCCGGCACGTTGCCGGTCGCGGTAGAGCATGATCAGTATCCACAGGAAGACCCCCGTGGCGACCGCCTCGGCGACGCAGTGCACGGCGCCGCCCGATTGGTAGAGCTGGGCCAGGTCCCACACCTGGTACACCGGGAAAAAGCCCAGCAGCGCCAGCAGCCGGGCCGACATGTGATCTCGATTCATCTGGCACCCTCCCCCCTCCGCGCGTCGCGGAGCTTCCCCCAAAACCGCTATGGCGACGGCACGGGTTCCGGTCGAATTATTGGCATTGCCGGGTCCGTGTTCGCATGACTGCCAGCAACTTCTGCGCACAGTCCACGTGGCGTCGATTCTACAGGGCATATAGCCGATAGGGTCATCGCGTAGTCAGGACGTTTGCCGGAAGCGAAAGTGCGTTGGAAAAAAGTAGATTGGGAACCGATGTCACTGCGTGCCGCACGCCAGGCGCATGACAGCGGCAACCCAACAGCGGTACAGGAGAGGCACAGATGGAATCCGGACAACGCGACGCCTCACCGGCATTGCAAGCCCTGGACGAGGCGCGCGACCGCGGGCACGACGCCACGCCACTGGTGCAGTCCATGCGCGCGGCGGAGGCCAGCACGCTCAGTCCCGCGTTGCTGGCACGGGCGTGCAGCGAAATCGCCGCGCGGGACCTCGCGCCGACGCTGGCCCGCGCAGCCGTGCTTGCGCTGGCGTGGCAAGCCGGCGACCGCCACCGGACCTCGGAAGCGCTGTGCCGGCTGCTGCTGGCGACAGGACTGCGGCTCCCGCTTTCCACGTTCAAGGCGGCGATCTACGAACTGGCGGACATCGGCCTGTTGCGACGCGTCTCGGTGAGCCGGCGCAATGTGTTGTCCCATCACTACGAGCCAAACGACCAGCCCGCACACGAGCATCTGTTCTGCGAACGGTGCCAGCGTATCGAAGATGTCCACGACGACGCGCTGCTCGACCTGCAGCGCCGCATGCTCGAAACGAAAGGCCTGCGGCCCGCGGCGGTCCGTGGCGCGTTGCTCGGCACCTGCCGGCAGTGCTCGGAGGGCAACGCGCCAGCGCCGGAACCGGTGGCGGCCGAGGGCGCCTGACTGCAAAACCGGCGGGCGCAGAAAATAAGAAGGAAGGCGGAAAGGAAAGCGGGACGGAAGGCAGGAAGGGAGACGGCAGCGCAGCCCGCGGGACTACAGCCGCGGTCGCTGCCCGGGAAACACTGGCCCGCCCTAGAGGACTCGAACCTCTGACCGCTCGCTTAGAAGGCGAGTGCTCTATCCAGCTGAGCTAAGGGCGGATCGCGGGACGCCGCGGCGATGCGCTGCCGGGCCCGGTGCGAAGGCCGGTATTCTACATCAGCCGCGCGCCGCGTCACATATGGCCAGGCGCCGCAATGCGCCGGAATGCATCACGAGGCCTGGGAGATCCGCATGCGTGGCGCTGCCGGCATCCCGGCGTGGCGGTCGGTCGGCTGCGTGGCGACACAGTTGCGCCCCATGTGCTTGGCGTCGTAGAGCGCATTGTCGGCCCGGCGCATGAGGTCGTCGGCGCCCTCGCCGGGCAGCCGCTCGGCCATGCCGATGCTGACCGTATAGGGAATCGCATCCGGCTCCGACGGACACGGCGTGGTGCGCACCAGGGTGTTCAGGCGCAGGCTGAGTGCGCGGCCCTGCTCGAGCGAGGTGTCAGGCATCACGATGCCGAACTCCTCCCCGCCCAGGCGGCCGGCGAAATCGCCGGCACGCAGCGTCTTGCGCAACAGGCCGCTGAAGTGGCGCAGCACGCTGTCGCCGGCCAGGTGCCCGTAGAGATCGTTGATCGCCTTGAAATGATCGAGGTCGATGAACGCGACCGCCAGCGGGCGCTGGTGCCGGTCAGCCTGCTGGCAGGCTTCTTCCAGCGCCGCCCAGTAGGGGCCGCGCGACAGCACGTCCGTCAAGTCGTCATAGCTGGCGCGGTGCTCGAGGCGGCGGCGCAGGCGGTCGTGGGCCATCAGCGCGAAACTGACCGACAGGCTGACGATGCCGAACGCCTGCAGGACGGTGAAGGTTTCCTGCGGCGCGCGCCTGGGCAGCAGCAGGCCGGCGGGCACCAGGGTCAGGTCGGCTGCCTGGTAGAGACCGATGCCGGCACAGCCGACGGCGATCAGGCCAAGCGAAAGCGCCGCCAGGCGGCCGGTGCCGCGCCTGGCGGGCACCTGTGGCGCCACCACGCGCAGCAAGGCCAGCGGAAGATAGATATTGGCAAGCGCGAACACGAGCGCGGGGCCGGCCGGGGGCGCTCCCTGCAGTTCGAAGTAGAGCGTGGTGCCCAGCACCGCCAGGTTCAGCATGCACAGCGAAGCCGCGCCCCCGGACCTGTCAAAGAAGCGGCGGGCGCCATACACCATCAGCGCCAGCGCCGCCGTCATGACGACATCGACCAGGCTGAGGATCGGCCATTCCGGCAGATAGCCCTGTGCGGCGAGCAGCGCGGTGGCTGCCGTCACCAGCAACTCGCCAGCCACCCAGGCGCCGAGGCCGGCGCGGCCGATGCCCGGCGTGCGCCGCAGCACGGCGAACACCACCGCCATCTGCAGCCCGAAAAGACCCGCGACCAGCACACTGACCTGCGACTGAAACATGATTTCCCCGTCCAACTTGGCAGGCGGCGCCACAGCGCGCCGCCTCGCGCCCCCGGGACCCGCAGCCCAGGGGTTTGCGCCATTCTTTCTTCTGAACTCCGGGCCGCCCGCGTGCGCCCCGGCGACCTGGGGCTCGGCCCCGCAACTGCTGTGAGGGCACGCTCGTACTTCCGCACTCTTGTCATCATGCTCACGCCAGTCCGCCGGCAGCCCGCCTGCCCTCGCGCCTGACCGGGCGCGGGGCGTGGCCGCCGAAGTGTGCGGATTATGTCAGCGCTCGCGACCAAGTCAAGCGCGCCATCGCCCTTCCTGCAGGGGGCATCGACCGCACCGCGGCGGCGCCCGGCGGCAACTCAGGCGCGCACTAAACTAACGTTTGACCCCCGGGGCCCAGCCGGGCTACAATTCGCCGCTTCGGGGCGTAGCGCAGCCTGGTAGCGCATCTGATTTGGGATCAGAGGGTCGCATGTTCGAATCATGTCGCCCCGACCAGTTTTAGTAAATGAGATCAAAGGCTTAGACCATCAGGTCTAAGCCTTTTTTTCGTCTTGTCCCGGACCGGCTCCGGTCGGGTTCCGACCCGTCCACACGCGAATGACACGAAACGGCCCTGGAAAGAAGCCCGCGGGCTCGCCCCGCCTGTGACGCGCCCGCATTGCCACGAACACGGGATGCCTCGCATGCCACAAGGACGGACACCGGCCCGGGGCGCAACCGCAAACCGCCCGCGCCACTTTTCATTCCGCCACCAGCCCGGTCGCGCACTTTTTCCCTGCTTTTCCTGCCGTTCGGCGGGTTCGGGCACCGACCCGCGCAGGGCGCGCAGCGACGCCGGCGCGGCGTCGCCGTGGTATAATCGCGCGTTAGCCCGGGGTGAATGCAGCATGCCCTGTAACCGGGCGCCCCTGCCCGATGCCGCGGTTGAATAACGGCACAGTGCCGGCGAGCCACCGGAAACATCGTGTCCGCGCATTGCCCCACACCTATCACGGTAGCACGGCCGCTTTGGCATGGGCCGCAACCGGCAAGGCAATCAGCCGGGCTCTGACGCGCCCCCTGGCGATTCCCTAACGTGGACCATGTTTGCACGTGCAGTCGCCGTGCCGGTCCGGGTCAGCTTGCCTCCCGCAACTTTTCGGCGCAACCAAGCAAGCCGGCGCTTGTCACTGCTGGCACCCGGGCCTCGCGGAAACGCCCGCAGCAAGCGGCATCCGCCTCACCGGATTTACCGACATTCATGCAGCCCCGGCTGCCCTAAAGGAAACAGATTGGCTAAGGAAGAACTTATTGAATTTGGCGGCGTTGTCTCGGAAGCCCTCCCCGACAATCGTTACCGCGTAACGCTGGAAAACGGCGTGGAAATCTGGGCCTATGCCTCGGGCAAGATGCAGAAGCACCGCATCCGCATTCTGGCCGGTGACCGCGTGACGCTGGAAATGTCGCCCTATGACCTGACCAAGGGCCGCATCAACTTCCGCCACAAAGCCTGATTTTTTCCAGCGTCCGCCGCACTGGCGGGTGCTGCGCCTGACCGCATTCCGAGGGCACCGCGCAACACGGACCTGCCCCGGGATGCATCGTGCCGCCGCGACCTGGATGTGCCGGAATCCCGGCACGCGGGACTCGGGCGGCACTGGCACCAGCCTCTCGCAGCATTCCCTGGCCGGTATCCCTGCCCTTATTCCCCGCCCTGATTCCTGCCCCGCCGCACGCGCCTGCCGCATGCCCGCCCCGTCACATGTCTGTCACGCCGGCTTGCGATGCTCGCAAATGCATGCCCGGTGCATGCCCGGTGCATGCCCGGTGTTTGCCCGCCTTGCACGCCGGTACGCGCATTGCCATACTCGTGACGTACTTTCCTTCGTTTCCAACCATTTCCTGCGCAAGTTTTCCGCTTCCATGAACCTGATCCTGTGGCGCCACGCTGAAGCCGAGGAACTGCCCGCCGCACTTGGCCTGACCCGCAATGCCGACCTGCAGCGCCCGCTGACCCGCCGTGGCCACAAGCAGGCCGATGCGTCCGCGGCCTGGCTGCGCGCCCACCTGCCGGCCGGCGCGCGCGTGGTGTGCAGTCCCGCCCTGCGCACACGCGAAACCGCCGCCGCCCTGCGCGAGAACGCGGAAATCCTGCCCGACCTGGCGCCCGGCGCGGACGTCAGCGCGGTGCTGGCGGCCATCGACTGGCCTCAGGGCGCCGAGCATATCGTGGTGGTCGGACACCAGCCCTGGATCGGTCGCATGGCCAGCCTCCTGCTGGCCGGATCGGAAATGAACTGGAGCGTGCGCAAGAGCGGGATATGGTGGCTGTCCGGGCGTACGCGCGAAAGCGAATCGCAAGTGGTGCTGCGCGCGGTGATCAATCCCGAGTTCCTCTAGCCTTGTAGCCTTGTAGCCCACCGGCCCCGCAGCGGCTCCGGCGTTCGTCCGCGAGCGCGTCACCGCACGCCGGACCGCCCACGCTGCGTTGCACAGTCACCGAACCGTCACGACCGCTTCACGGCACTGTCACCTGCCCTATCTACATTCGACCGCAACAGTTTCGTCACCGAAAGGACATACTGATGCGAGAGCTCCCGACGCCCACCCAGCCGCTGTTCGATTCCTTGCCCAATGGCCAAGCCGGCCATTCGGCGCGGAGGCGTCTTCATCGCCCGCCACCTGCACAAGCACATGCCCAAGGGCATGAACAGCCTGCTTTCAGCGTGGCGTGGGCGCGCCACCAAGACGAAGTAGTCGAGGCGCAGCGCCTGCGCTACAAGGTCTTCGCCGAGGAAATGGGCGCCCGCCTGAACCCGTCCACGCCCGAACTCGACGTCGACATGTTCGACGCCTATTGCGACCACCTGATCGTGCGCGACCTCGCCACGCTGAAGGTCGTCGGCACCTACCGCGTGATGGCGCCGCACCAGGCCAAGCGCATCGGCTGCCTGTACGCCGAATCGGAATTCGATCTCGTGCGCCTGGCCCACCTCAAGCCCAAGATGGTCGAGCTGGGCCGCTCGTGCGTGCACCGCGACTACCGCTCGGGCAGCGTGATCATGGCGTTGTGGGGCGGCCTGGGCGAGTACCTGCAGCGCTGGGGCATCGAGTCGATGCTGGGCTGCGCCAGCGTGCCGATGAGCGACGGCGGCCACTATGCGGCCAGCCTGTACCGCGTGTTTGCCGAACGCGCGCTGGCGCCGATCGAATACCACGCGTTCCCGCGCCTGGCCCTGCCGATCGATGAACTGAACCAGACGCTGGACGTGGAGCCGCCCGCGCTGATCAAGGGCTACCTGCGGCTTGGCGCCCGCATCTGCGGCATGCCGGCATGGGACCCCGACTTCAACGTGGCGGACTTCCTCACGCTGCTGCGCGTCAACGACATGAACCCCCGCTACGCGCGCCACTTCCTTGGCCTGAATCGCGGCGCCTGAGCCTGGCAGCACCCGCGCGGACGGCCGCCGTTCGCGCCTGCCGGGCCACCAGCCCGCAGGTGGCTGCGGGCGGCTCCCGGCCGCCCCCTTCCCCGCTCAGCCGTACACTACCTTGTAGCGCTTGCCGATGCGCTCCCACTCGTCGGCCTCCTGCGCCAGGCTGTATTCGACCAGCGGATTGGCCTCGATCCAGGCCTTGGGCAGGCGCACTTCGAAGCCTTCGTTCAGCGCATCCGAGCGCTGGCCCACGGCGATTTCCGGCAGCGGCTCGTCGGCGCGGCGCCGGCACAGCACGAAGGCCAGGCGCAGGCTGAACAGCATGCGCCAGTCCACGAACTTGCCGCTACCCGACAGCTTGCCCAGCTTGCCGGCATGGCCGAGCAGCAGCGTAGACAGGCGCGCCTGGTCRGTCTTCGAGAAGCCCGGCATGTCGGCATGCGTGGCGATATACGCCGAGTGCTTGTGATAGCCGCTGTGCGAGATGGTCATGCCGATCTCGTGCAGCCCCGCGGCCCAGCCCAGCAGCGCCAGGTTGTCGTCGCGGCGTTCGTTGCGCGGCTCCGGAAACTGCGCCAGCAGGCCCAGCGCCGCCGACTGCACGCGCTGCGCCTGGGCGCGGTCGACACCATAGCGCCGCATGAACTGGTCCACGGTGATCGTGCGCATGTCTTCGTGGTGCGTACGGCCCAGCAGGTCGTACAACACGCCGAGGCGCAGCGCGCCGTCGGTGACGTCCATGCGCTCGATGTCGAGTTCGGCGAACACGCCAAGCATGATCGAGAGCCCGCCCGGCAGCACCGGGATGCGATCCGCCTTGAGCCCCACCAGCTTCACGCGGTTGGTGTTCTCGGCCTTGACCAGCGCCCGCTTGAGGCGCTCGAGCCCTTCGCGCGTGATGCCGTGCTCCGCCGGGTTGTCGTTCATGCCGTTGAGCTCGATCAGCTCGGCCAGCGCGCGCGCCGTGCCCGACGAGCCCACTGCCTGCTGCCAGCCGGCGGCGCGGTACTGGCGCACCAGCACCTGGATCTCGCGGCGCGCGGCCAGCTCGGCCTGCTTCATCGCGTATTCGTCGACGTTGCCGCTGGGGAAGAATTGCCGGCTATGCGAGACGCAGCCGATATAGAGGCTCTCCATCAACTTGGACCCATAGCCGCTGCCGATGATGAACTCGGTGGAACCGCCGCCGATGTCCACCACCAGACGGTTGCCCGCGCAGGCCGGTGCATCGTGCGACGCGCCCAGGTAGATCAGCCGCGCTTCTTCGCGCCCGGCGATCACTTCGATGGGGAATCCCAGCGCGCTCTCGGCCTCGATCAGGAACTCCGAGGCGTTCTTGGCCACGCGCAGCGTATTGGTGGCCACCGCGCGCACATGGTCGGCCGAGAAATCGCGCAGGCGGTCGCCGAAGCGCCGCAGGGCGTCGATGCCGCGCCGGCGAGCCGGCTGGTCGAGGTATTTGTCGGGTGTGAGGCCTGCCGCCAGCCGCACCGGCTCGCGCAGCGCATCGACCTGGAAGATCTGGCTCGCCGTCCCGGAAGCGGTCTGGCTCTCGTCCACCCTCCCGATCATCAGGCGAAAGCTGTTGGAGCCCATGTCGACGGCGGCCAGCAAGCGTGGAGTTTGGTTCATCGCTGTAGGGAATCTGGATAAGCGCCGCAACGCGCGGCACAGTTAGCGGTATCTGGGGCACGATGCGCCCGGAGACAGAAAATATGTCTCTTTCATGTCCGCATCATGACAAAATCACTTTGTCATCAATTTGACATGATTCTATGAAAAAGTCGCCGCATTACCAAAAGAAGGTCATGCCAATGTCGACAAGCCCACCCGGCACGCTGCTCAACCGCGAACTGGGCATTCTGGAATTCAACGCGCGCGTGATGGCGCAGGCCGCTGACCCCAAGGTGCCGCTGCTGGAGCGGCTCAAGTTCATCTGCATCGTTTCAAGCAATCTGGACGAGTTCTTCGAGATCCGCATGGCCGGGCTGAAGGAGCAGATGCGCGACAACCCGTCCGGCATCACGCCCGACGGCCTGTCCCTGCAGCAGGCCTACCAGGTCGTCACCGAGCGTGTGCAAAAGCTCGTGGCCATGCAGTATGACATGCTGCAGAACGTGATTTTCCCCCTGCTCGAAAAGGAAGGCGTGTTCTTCCACCTGGCCTCGACCTGGAACGAGGCACAGCGCGACTGGGCACGCGGCTTTTTCCTGCGCGAACTGGGCCCGGTACTGACGCCGATCGCGCTCGACCCCGCCCACCCGTTCCCGCGCGTGCTCAACAAGAGCCTGAACTTCGTCATCGAGCTGTCGGGCAAGGACGCCTTCGGCCGCGAGGCCGACCTCGCCATCGTGCAGGCCCCGCGCGCGCTGCCGCGCATGGTGCGCATGCCCGAAGACCTGTCGGGCTACTCCTACGGCTTCGTGCTGCTGTCGTCCTTCATGCAAGGCTTCGTGCACGAGCTGTTCCCCGCCATCAAGGTCAACGGCTGCTACCAGTTCCGCGTGACCCGCAACTCCGACCTGTTCGTCTCCGAGGACGATATCACCGACCTGCGCGAAGCATTGCAGGGCGAGCTTCCCGCACGCCACTTCGGCGACACCGTGCGGCTGGAGATTTCATCCGACACACCGCCGGCGATCGCCCGCCGCCTGCTGCTCGAATCCGGGCTCGGCGAGCAGGACGTCTACCGTGTGAGCGGCCCGGTCAACCTGGTGCGGCTGATGCAGATCCCCGACCTGGTCGACCGCCCTGCCCTCAAGTACCCGCCGCACGTGCCGGCGCCGGTCAAGGTGTTCGTGCCGGGCACGCCGATGTTCGATGCGATCCGCCAGCACGACGTGCTGCTGCACCATCCCTACGAAAGCTTCAGCTCGGTGCTGGACCTGCTGCAGCAGGCCGCCGTCGATCCCGCCGTGGTGGCGATCAAGCAGACGGTCTACCGCACCGGCAACGAATCGCCGGTCATGGAAGCCCTGATGACCGCGGCGCGCAACGGCAAGGAAGTCACGGTCGTGGTGGAACTGCTGGCGCGCTTCGACGAAGAGACCAACATCAACTGGGCCGAGCGGCTCGAATCCGCCGGCGCGCATGTGGTCTACGGCGTGGTGGGCCACAAGTGCCACGCCAAGATGCTGCTGATCGTGCGGCGTGAACTGGCGAGCGCCAAGAGCAAGCAGTTCAAGCTGCGCCGCTACGCCCACCTCGGCACCGGCAACTACCACCCGCGCACCGCGCGGCTGTACACGGACTTCGGCCTGCTGACCGCCGACGAGCAGATCTGCGAAGACGTGCAGCATGTCTTCCAGCTGCTCACCGGCACCGCGGGCACCATCCGCCTGAACCACCTGTGGCAGTCGCCCTTCACCATGCACAGCAACCTGGTGGAGCATATCCGCGCCGAGGCCCGCAACGCCCGCGCCGGCAAGCGCGCGCGCGTCATCGCCAAGATGAACGCGCTACTGGAGCCCTCCATCATCGACGAGCTGTACAAGGCCTCGCGCGCCGGCGTGAAGATCGACCTGATCGTGCGCGGCGTCTGCGCGCTGCGGCCCGGCGTGCCGGGCCTGTCGGAGAACATCTCGGTGCGCTCCGTCGTCGGGCGCTTCCTGGAGCACCATCGCGTCTACTACTTCCTCGCCGACGGCGCCGAGGTGACCTACCTGTCCAGCGCGGACTGGATGGACCGCAACCTGTTCCGCCGCGTGGAAGTGGCGTTCCCGGTGCTGGACAAGGCACTCAAGGCGCGCGTGATCAAGGAAAGCCTGCGCGTGCACCTGGACGACAACGCCTCGGCGTGGATCATGCAGCCCGACGGAAGCTACATCCGCAAGCACACCAAGTCCAAGCAGCCGCACGTCAGCCAGAACGAGCTGCTGGCGATGTTCGCCGCCGCCTGAGGCCCGCGCGCCGGCGCGCAAGGATGGCCGCCGCGCGTGCGGGCAACCCGGCCAACCGATGCGGGGAGCGGGCCGCCGACCGGGAGCGCCACGAACCAGCCGGCGCTGCGCCGCGCGTTCGGCAGCCGCTCCGGCAATCCTTCGACACTCCCTTCGACACTCCTCCGGCGGGGCCCCGCCGCGGCACTTCAGGCCGCTTTCTGCGGATGGCCGTCGTGCGGGTCCGGCTGCGATTGTCCCGGCGTGGAATCGACGGGCACATGCCCGCTGCGATCGGTCGGGAACACCACGCGGAACACGCTGCCACGCCCCACTTCGCTGGTGATGCGCAGGTCGGCGTGGTGGCGCGACAGCACATGCTTGACGATGGCAAGGCCCAGGCCCGTGCCGCCGGTGTCGCGCGAGCGGCTGCGGTCCACGCGGTAGAAACGCTCGGTCAGGCGCGGTATATGGTCTGCGGCGATGCCCAGGCCCGTGTCGCTCACCGAGAAGCTGGCGTGCTCGTTCTCGTAGGTCAGCCGGACGCCGATGCGGCCGCCCTCGGGCGTGTAGCGCACGGCATTCGACACCAGGTTGCCGAAGGCGGAAAGCAGCTCGCTCTCGGCACCGCGGATCAGCACCTGCGGATCGATCTGCACGGTGATCTGGTGACGGCCCTGCGACAGCGCCTCGGCATCGTGCAACAGGTGCGCCGCCAGCGCAGCCATGTCGACGCGCTCCTGGCTGGGCGGCTGGGCATCGCTCTCCAGCTTGGCCAGCACCAGCAGGTCTTCGACCAGGTGCTGCATGCGCATCGACTGCACCAGCATCATGTCCAGGTAGCGGTTGCGGTCCTGCTCCGATACCGGCAGGTCGCGCACCGTTTCGAGAAAGCCGGTCAGCACGGTCAGCGGCGTCTTCAGTTCATGCGAGACATTGGCGACGAAGTCGCGCCGCATCGCCTCGGTGTTCTCCAGCTTGGTGATGTCGTTGGTCAGGACCAGCTTGCGGTTCTCGCCGTAGGGCAGGATCTGCACCGCGATCACGCTGCGCTTGTGCTCGCCCAGGTCGCGCATCAGCAGCGGATCGTCGAAGCGCTGCAAGGTCAGGTACTGCACGAATTCGGGACGGCGGATCAGGTGGGTGATGCGCTGGCGCACATCGCGCCGCGCGTTGAGACCGAAATGCTGCTCGGCCACGTCGTTGCACCATTCGATCTGGTCGGCGTCATCGAGCATCAGCACGCCGTTGGGCGAGGCCTGGATGGCCTGGATGAAGCGCGTGTGCTGCCGCTCCACCTGCAGCACCTGGGTGCGCCAGCGCTTGACTAGGCGGTGCAGGCGGTAATACACCTCGCCCCACAGCCCGAGCGCGCTGGGAATCTCACCATAGGCAGGCGCGTCCAGCACTTTCCACAGGCGATTGATCTGGTACAGGTAGTAAAGCAGCAGCCCGAACAGCGCGGCGCACAGGAAGGCCAGCGCCGGCACCGGGCCGGAGAAGAGAAACAGCCCGGCCGAAGCCAGGGCCAGGATGATCAGGATGGCCGCCGAACGGGCCCAGATGACGTTCATGAAGGCGAGAGAAGGTCAGGCAGGCGGCAGGACCGCGCGAGATGCGGTGGAGTGTGACACGAAACGGGCAACAGGCGCGTGGCAGGCTGGCGAATCCGGCATGGCGGGCCGCCGGATGCGTCCGTCATGCCGGCGCGCCGGCCGCGCCGTCATCGGGATGCTGCCGCCACGGAGGAACCACGGCTGCGCAGGCGCGGCGCGCTCGCCGTCAATGACTGGGGCCGCGCGCCAGGCGGTAGCCACTGCCCCGCACCGTCTCGATCATATTGCTGTAGCCGCCGGGCGTGAGCGCGGCGCGCAGGCGCTTGATGTGTACGTCGACGGTACGCTCCTCGACGAATACGTGATCGCCCCATACCTGGTCAAGCAGTTGCGACCGGCTGTGCACGCGCTCCGGGTGCGTCATCAGGAAGTGCAGCAGGCGGAACTCGGTCGGGCCGAGGTCGAGCTTGAGCATGCCCGACTCGTCGTGGCCGGTGACGCGGTGCGTGGCCGGGTCCAGGCGCAGGCCGTTGATGGCGACCACGTCGTCGGTCAGCTGCGGCGCACGGCGGCGCAGCACCGCCTTGATGCGCGCCAGCAGTTCCTTCGGCGAGAACGGCTTGGTGACGTAGTCGTCGGCGCCGGCCTCGAGTCCGAGCACCTTGTCCTGCTCTTCGCTGCGCGCGGTGAGCATGATGATCGGGATCTGCTTGGTGCGGTCGTTGCCGCGCAGTTCCTTGGCGAAGGTTGCCCCCGACTTGCCCGGAAGCATCCAGTCGAGCAGGACCAGGTCGGGCAGCACGTCGCTCATCAGCGACAATGCCTGCTCGGCGTTGTAGGCCCGGATCGGATAGTGTCCGGCGTGTTGCAGGTTGACCGCGATCAGTTCGGCGATCGCCGGTTCGTCTTCGACGACAAGAATGCTGCTTGGCATGTATTTTCTCTCCGCAGTGGCGCTGTTTAACTCAGCGCTTCGCGCTCCATGTCCTCACGCGAGGCGTGGCGCACGTCGGTTCCCTTGACGATGTAGATGATGAATTCGGCGATGTTCTTGGCATGGTCGCCGATACGCTCGATCGCCTTGGCGATAAAGAGGAAGTCCAGCGCGACCGAGATGGTACGCGGGTCTTCCATCATGTAGGTGATGAGCTTGCGCACGAAGGCCCGGAATTCGTCGTCGATGGCCTTGTCGTCCTTGACGATGCGGGCCGCGGCCACGGTGTCCAGGCGCGCGAACGCGTCCAGCGCCTGGCGCAGCAGCGCGATGGCGAGATCGCCGGAGAGCTTCACCTCGGAATAGTTGATCTGGTGCGCGCCGGCATCCTCCATGATGTGCTTGGTGCGCTTGGCGATCTTCTCCGCCTCGTCGCCGGCGCGCTCGAGGTTGGTGATCGTCTTGGAGATCGCCATCACCAGGCGCAGGTCGCGCGCGGTGGGCTGGCGGCGCGCGATGATGTTGCCACAGTCGGCGTCGATCTCGAGTTCCAGCGCGTTGAGGTGGTGCTCGCGCGCCATCACCTGGTCCGCCAGGGCGGCGTCGAATTCCGAAAGCGCCCGCATGGCGGTCTCGATCTGCGACTCGACCAGCCCGCCCATCTGCAGCAGCTTCGTGCTGATGGCGTTGAGGTCGGCGTCGAATTGGGTCGACAGATGCTTGTCAGACATATTGTTCTCCTGGCCGCTGATCTTGCAAATCCTGCAAATTTTGCGCAAATTCCGCTGGAGCCGTTACTCGTATGCTAAGCGCTATGCGCGCCGCGCTCAATCAGCCGAAACGGCCGGTGATGTAGTCTTCCGTTTCCTTGCGGTGCGGCTTGATGAAGATCTTCTCCGTCTCGCCGAACTCGATCAGCTCGCCCAGGTACATGTAGGCGGTGTAGTCCGAGCAGCGCGCGGCCTGCTGCATATTGTGCGTGACGATCACCACCGTGTAGTCGTCCTTCAGCTCGGCGATCAGTTCTTCGATGCGCCCGGTCGAGATCGGGTCCAGCGCCGAGCACGGCTCGTCGAGCAGCAGCACCTCGGGGCGGATGGCGATGCCGCGCGCGATGCACAGGCGCTGCTGCTGGCCGCCCGACAGGCCGTAGCCCGACTGGTTGAGCTTGTCCTTGACTTCGTTCCACAGCGCGGCCTTGGACAGCGCCCACTCCACGCGGTCGTCCATCTCCGAGCGCGACAGCTTCTCGAACAGGCGCACGCCGAAAGCGATATTGTCGTAGATCGACATGGGGAACGGCGTCGGCTTCTGGAACACCATGCCGACCTTGGCGCGCAGCAGGGCGATGTCCTGCTTGGCGGTCAGCAGGTTGTCGCCGTCCATGTTGATCTCGCCCTCGGCGCGTTGCTCCGGATAGAGCGCGTACATCTTGTTGAAGGTACGCAGCAGGGTCGACTTGCCGCAGCCGGACGGGCCGATGAAGGCCGTCACCTTGCGCTCGGGGATCGACATGTTCACATTCTTCAGCGCGTGGAACTGGCCGTAGAAGAAGTTCAGGTTGCGCACGTCGATCTTGGCGCGGGTCGTGTCGGGAATGTCGATGACGGTCGAGGTCATGCTCGTCTCTCGCAGGAAATTTTCAGGTTGCCGGTTCGGGCGTATTTGGCGCTATGGGCAGTACGGGCGATATTGGCCGCCGCTGACTTCTCGCGCTTATTTCTTGAACAGCATGCGCGCCACGATATTGAGCGCCAGCACTCCGATGGTGATCAGGAACACGCCGGCCCACGCCAGTTGCTGCCATTCCACGAACGGGCTCATGGCGAAGCGGAAGATCGTCACCGGCAGGTTCGCCATCGGCTTGTTCAGGTCGCTGGTCCAGAACTGGTTGGACAGGGCCGTGAACAGCAGCGGCGCGGTCTCGCCGGCGATACGCGCCACCGCCAGCAGCACGCCCGTGACGATGCCCGCATACGACGACTTCACCGTGATCGACAGCACCATCTTCCACTTGGGCGTGCCCAGCGCGAAGGCGGCCTCGCGCAGCGCGTTGGGCACCAGGTTCAGCATGTTTTCCGTGGTGCGCACCACGATCGGCACCTGCAGCAGCGCCAGCGCGCACACGCCGGCCCAGCCTGAGAAATGGCCCATGCGGGTCACCACCAGCGCGTAGACGAACAGGCCGATCACGATCGACGGTGCCGACAGCAGGATGTCGTTGATAAAGCGGGTGAAGCTGGCCAGGGGCGATTTCTTGCCGTACTCGGCCAGGTAGATGCCGGCCAGGATACCCAGCGGCGTGCCGCACAGCGTCGCCAGGCCAACCATCACGAAGCTGCCGTAGATGGCATTGACCAGGCCGCCGCCGGCGGTGTTCGGCGCCGGCGTCATCTGCGTGAACAGGTCCATCGACAGGCCGCCCACGCCCAGCGTGACGGTGGTCCAGAGGATCCACGCCAGCCAGAACAGGCCGAAGCCCATGGCGCCCAGCGACGCGGTCAGGGCATAGACATTGGTGCGGCGGCGGCGCGCCTGCAGGCGCGCGCGCATCGCGTCCGCATCCTGGCGCACGGCCGGGATCGTCGAGGAGGTAGAAGACATCGTGGCTTGGCTCATTTCGCGCCCTCGTTCTTGGCCAGGCGCAGCAGCAGGATCTTGGACAGCGCGAGGACCACGAAAGTGATGAAGAACAGGATCAGGCCAAGCTCCATCAGCGCGGCCGTGTGCAGGCCCGCGCCGGCTTCGGCGAACTCGTTGGCCAGCGCCGAGGTGATGCTGTTGCCGGGCGAGAACAGCGAGGGGTTGTCCAGCCGGTTGGTGTTGCCGATCACGAAGGTGACGGCCATGGTTTCGCCCAGCGCGCGGCCAAGGCCGAGCATCACGCCGCCGATCACGCCGGCGCGGGTGTAGGGCAGCACCACGCGCCACATCACTTCCCATGTGGTGCAGCCGACACCGTAGGCCGATTCCTTTAGCAGCACCGGGGTCACCTCGAAGACATCGCGCATCACCGACGCGATGTAGGGAATGATCATGATGGCCAGGATCACGCCGGCGCACAGCAGGCCGATGCCCAGCGGCGCACCCTGGAACAGCTTGCCGACCAGCGGCAGTTGCCCGACCGTGGCGGCCAGCGGCTTCTGGAAGTACTCGCCGAAGATCGGCGCGAACACCAGCAGGCCCCACATGCCGTAGACGATCGACGGCACTGCGGCCAGCAGTTCGATGGCCGTGCCGAGCGGGCGGCGCAACCATGCCGGGGACAGCTCGGTGAGGAACAGTGCGATGCCGAAACTGATGGGCACCGCGATAATCAGGGCGATCAGCGACGTGACGATGGTGCCGTAGATCGGCACTAGCGCGCCGTAGACGTCCGCGGGTGGATCCCACTCGGCGGTCCACAGGAAGCGCAGGCCGAAGGTCTGGATGGACGGCCAGGCGCTGATCGCGAGCGACACGATGATGCCGCCCAGCAGCAGCAAGGTCACGATGGCGGCGCCGCGCGTCAGGCCACCGAACAGGATGTCACCGGTACGGCTGGGCGGCCGTACTGCGGATAGATCGGATGTAGTCGCCATGATGAGGTATTGGGTTCGTTTAGGTGGCGGGTCGCCGGCTGCTCCCGCCGCCGCAGCCGGCAGGCCCTGCCCTGCGTCGCGGTTGCCAGGATCCGTGCCCTGAATGCGCGTATCGGGTATTCGGTACTTCTATGCTGCTGTACTGCGTGTCATGCGGTGCTGCGGTGCTGCCGTACTGCCTGGCCGTGCCGGGGCAGTGCCTTCCGGCGCCCCGGCACGGCCGCCGGGCCGGGCACGCATGCACCCGGCCCGGCGCCCAGCCCTTCATCAGTTGTACAGCGCCTTGCCCGAACCGTCCTTCACCGAGGTCTTCCAGGTGGCACGGATCTGGTTCACGACGCTTTCCGGCAGCGGCACGTAGTCCAGGTCGCTGGCCATGCCGGCACCGCTCTTGTAGGCCCAGTCGAAGAACTTCAGCACTTCGGCGCCCTGCGCTGCCTTTTCCTGGCTCTTGTGCACCAGGATGAAGGTCGCGCCCGCGATCGGCCATGCGGTCTTGCCCGGCTGGTTGGTCAGGATCTGGTAGTAGGTCTTGGTCCAGTCTGCGCCCGCGGCGGCGGCCTTGAAGCCGTCGTCACCCGGCTGCACCACCGCACCCGAAGCATTCTTCATGTTCAGGTGGGTCATCTTGTTCTGCTTGGCGTAGGCGTACTCGACATAGCCGATGGCGCCGTTCAGCCGCTGCACGAAGGCGGCCACGCCTTCATTGCCCTTGCCGCCCGTGCCACCACCCGGCCAGTTGACGGTGGTGCCTTCGCCGACCGAATTCTTCCAGTCCGGGCTGACCTTGGTCAGATAGTTGGTGAAGATGAAGGTGGTGCCCGAACCGTCGGCGCGGCGCACCGGCAGGATGTCCTGGTTCGGCAGCTTGGCGTGCGGGTTCAGCGCCTTGATGGCGGCGTCGTCCCACTTCTTGATCTTGCCCAGATAGATGTTGGCCAGCACTTCGCCGGTGATGGTCAGTTCGCCCGGCTTGATGCCTTGCAGGTTGATCACCGGCACCACGCCGCCGATCACCGTCGGGAACTGCACCAGGCCTTGCTTGACCAGTTCCTCGTCCTTCAGGGGCGCGTCCGAAGCACCGAAGTCGACGGTCTTGGCGCCGATCTGCTTGATGCCGCCGGACGAGCCGATGGATTGATAGTTGACCTTGTTACCCGTTGCCTTTTGGTATGCATCGGCCCACTTGGAATACACGGGCGCCGGGAAGGAAGCGCCAGCACCGGTAATTTCCGCCGCGAACGCAGTGCCCGCCACCACCAACGACACGATGCCTGCTACGGCAGTCTTGACCAGCTTCATATGTCCTCCAGAGACATGGTTGGGGAATGACAATTTTTTGACACGTCGAACTGTATGCCCCGTCTGTGACAATTCCATGACATCACGAAATCTTCTTGCAAGTCGGCCGCAAGTCTCCTGGCGATGGCGCGGGGAGGACGACGAACGCCGCCCAGGAGAGCATCACGAATCACAAGAAGTGCGCAATCTTGCCGGCGGAGGAACCTGGGTGCCGGGCAGCATCGGCGCGCCTTCCCGGCCGTTAATTGCGACCCCGGAAACAACAAAGGCCGGGTTCTCACCCGGCCTCGTCACCAATCACCCGATTCAGCTAACGCCCTGCCTGCTCCGGCAAACGCCCGGCAGTTCCGCAGCGCTGGCTGCCCTCGCCGTCAGGCGCGCAGCGAATCCGCAAGCGTCTGCGCTGCCCGCTCCGCGGTCTCGACCTGCTCGGCCTCGACCATCACGCGCACCACCGGCTCGGTTCCCGAAGCACGGATCAGCACGCGGCCCTTGCCCTCGAGCTGGGGCTCGATGGCGGCGCGCGCGGCGCTCAGGCCGGCGTGGGACTGCCAGTCGAAGCCCTTCTCCACGCGCACATTGATCAGCGTCTGCGGGAACAGCGAAACGCCCTCCAGCAACTGCGCCAGGGTCTTGCCGCTGCGGCGCAGCGCTGCGAGCACCTGCAGGGCGGAGACGATGCCGTCRCCGGTGGTGTGCCGGTCCAGGCACAGCAGGTGGCCGGAGCCTTCGCCGCCCAGCACCCACTTGCGCTTGTTCAGCTCTTCCAGCACGTAGCGGTCGCCCACCTTGGCCCGCACGAACTCCACCCCCTGGCGCTTGAGGGCCAGTTCGACCGCCATATTGGTCATGAGCGTGCCGACCGCGCCTTCCACCTTCTGGCCGGCTCGCAGGCGGTCCTGCACCATCAGATAGAGCAGTTCGTCCCCGTTGAACAGTCGGCCGTCGCGGTCCACCACCTGCAGGCGGTCGGCATCGCCGTCGAAGGCCAGGCCAAGATCCGCGCCGTTGGCCTTGACCGCCTCGATCAGCTTCTGGGGGGCGGTAGCGCCGTAGCCGGCATTGATGTTGCGCCCGTCGGGCTGGTTGCCGATCGAGACCACGTCCGCGCCCAGTTCATGGAAGACGTGCGGCGCGATGTGGTAGGCGGCGCCATGGGCACAATCCACCACCAGCTTGAGCTTGTGCAGGTCCTGCTCGTAGGGGAACGTGCTCTTGCAGAACTCGATATAGCGGCCGGCGGCATCCTCGATGCGGCGGGCGCGGCCGAGGTCGTCGGAGCGCACGCACACCATCGGCTCTTCCAGCGCATCCTCGATGGCCTGCTCCACCGCATCGGGCAGCTTGTCGCCATCGGCGGAGAAGAACTTGATGCCGTTGTCGTAGTAGGGATTGTGGCTGGCCGAGATCACCACGCCGGCCGACAGGCGCAGCGCGCGCGTCAGATAGGCCACGCCAGGCGTGGGCAGCGGGCCGGTCAGCAGCACGTTGACCCCGGCCGAGGTAAAGCCGGCTTCCAGCGCCGCTTCCAGCATATAGCCGGAAATGCGCGTGTCCTTGCCGATCAGGACGGTCGGACGGCTCTGCTCCTGCTGCCGGGCCCCGTGGGCCAGCACCATGCCGGCCGCATAGCCCAGGCGCATCACGAAATCGGGCGTGATGGGCGCCTCGCCGACCCTGCCGCGCACGCCGTCCGTGCCGAAATACTTGCGTGTCATAAGCTCTTTCTCCCGTTGTTCTGTCTTGCGATGCCGACTTGTACTAGCTGGCATCCGCGCAAAGCGATTCATGCCGGATCGCCCACCATGTCTTGAGGGCGTCGACGGTTTGCTCCACATCGTGCACGCGCACGATATATGCACCGCGCTCCACCGCACAGACCGCCGCGGCCAGGCTGGCGGCGACACGCTGCTGCGGCGGCCGGCCGCCCAGGATGGCGCCCAGCGTCGACTTGCGCGACAAGCCTACCAGCAACGGCAGCCCCTCTACCGCCACTTGCCGCAGCCGGCCCAGCAACTGCAGATTATGATCCGGCGTCTTGCCGAAGCCAAAGCCCGGATCGAGGGTGATACGGGCGTCGTCGACGCCGGCGGCGCGCAGCGCGCCCACCCGCTCGCCCAGGAAATCCGTCACCTCGCGGACCACGTCGTCGTAGCGGGGCTGTTCCTGCATGGTCTGCGGGTCGCGTTGCATATGCATGACACACAGCCCGGCCTGCCCGGCCGCCGCTTCGCTGACGGCCTCGAGCGCGCCCGGCATGCGAAAGCCCCAGATATCGTTGATCAGGTCCGCGCCCGCGGCCAGCGCGGCACGCATGACTTCAGGCTTGTAGGTGTCGATCGACAAAGGCCGGCCGCAATCGCGCAGCGCCTCCACCATCGGCAGCACGCGCTCGAGCTCCTGGTCCAGCGGCAATGCAGCCGAGCCGGGCCGGCTTGATTCGCCGCCGATATCGATGATGTCCACGCCCTCGGCGATCATGCGCTCGGCATGGCGCAGCGCCGCGTCGCGCCCGGCATGCTGGCCGCCATCGGAGAACGAGTCGGGCGTGACGTTGAGGATGCCCATTACCAGCGGGCGACGGTCGAGCGCGAAGCGGTAGCGCCCGCACTGGAAATACGAATCAGCGGAGATCGACGACAAGATAGGAAAACCAGGAAACACCAGGGAAGCGGGACCAGCCGCGGCATCGCCGCAGCAATGAAAAAGCCGGCGCACAGGGCGCCGGCTTCAGGCTCGGTAGGCAGCAGGGCAAAAGACCGCGCCCGTTGCTGGCGAGCCGGCCGTTCAGGCCGTGGCAGGCGTGGTGGCAGGAGCCACCGGCGAACCGCCCGACGGGGTGTTACCACCACCGTTCTGGCCGGACGCACCGCGCGGCGGGCGCGGCGGCTTGCCCGCCATGATGTCGTTGACCTGGTCGGCGTCGATGGTTTCCCACTCCATCAGCGCGGTCGTCATGGCTTCGACCTTGTCGCGGTTCTCTTCGAGCAGGCGCTTGGCCAGCGCGTACTGGTCATCGACGATGCGGCGGATCTCCGAATCGACCTTCTGCTGCGTGGCTTCCGACACGGTCTTCGAGGACATCTTGCCGAACATGCCGTCCTGCTCGGTATCCACGTAGACCATCGTGCCCAGCGTATCGCTCATGCCGAAGCGGGTGACCATGTCGCGCGCGGTCTTGGTGGCGCGCTCGAAGTCGTTGGAAGCACCGGTGCTCATGGCGTTGAGGAAAACCTCTTCCGCCGCGCGGCCGCCAAACAGGATGGCGATCTCGTCGAGCATGTTGTCCTTGTACTTCGAGTACTTGTCATGCTCCGGCAGCTGCCAGGTCACGCCCAGCGCCCAGCCGCGCGGCATGATGGTGACCTTGTGCACCGGATCCGCCTTGGGCAGCAGCTTCGCCACCACCGCATGGCCAGACTCGTGGTACGCCGTCGCGCGACGTTCTTCCTCGCGCATGACCGTGGACTTGCGCTCCGGACCCATGTAGATCTTGTCCTTGGCGTCCTCGAAGTCCTGCATGTCGACCACGCGCTTGCTGCGGCGTGCGGCAAACAGCGCGGCCTCGTTGACCAGGTTGGCCAGGTCGGCGCCCGAGAAGCCCGGCGTGCCGCGCGCGATCACCGACGCGTCGACGTCGTTGCCGATCGGCACCTTGCGCATATGGACCTTGAGGATCTGCTCGCGGCCGCGGATGTCCGGCAGGCCAACGTAGACCTGGCGGTCGAAACGGCCCGGACGCAGCAGCGCCTTGTCCAGCACGTCGGAACGGTTGGTCGCGGCGATCACGATCACGCCGGAGTTGGCCTCGAAGCCGTCCATCTCGACCAGCATCTGGTTGAGAGTCTGCTCGCGCTCGTCGTTGCCGCCGCCCATGCCGGCGCCGCGATGACGGCCGACCGCGTCGATTTCATCGATGAACACGATGCAGGGTGCCTGCTTCTTGGCGTTCTCGAACATGTCGCGCACGCGGGCCGCGCCCACGCCGACGAACATTTCAACGAAGTCCGAACCGGAGATGCTGAAGAACGGCACCTTGGCCTCGCCGGCGATGGCGCGCGCCAGCAGCGTCTTGCCGGTGCCCGGAGGGCCGACCAGCAGCACGCCGCGCGGGATGCGCCCGCCCAGCTTCTGGAATTTCTGGGGATCCTTGAGGAAGTCCACCAGCTCGACCACTTCTTCCTTGGATTCGTCGCAGCCGGCGACGTCCTGGAAAGTGACCGCGTTCTGGTTTTCGTCGATCAGGCGCGCACGCGATTTGCCGAAGGAGAAGGCGCCGCCTTTGCCGCCGCCCTGCATCTGCCGCATCATGTAGAACCAGAACACGATGATCAGCAGGGTCGGCCCGAGGTAGTACAGGGCCTGCACCAGCACGTTGGGTTCGTCGTCGGCCTTGCCGGTCACCTGGACACCGTACTTCATCAGGTCGCCGACCATCCAGATGTCGCCCGGCGAGATGATGGTGTACTTCTGCCCTTCCTTGGGCGTGACCACCAGATTACGGCCTTGCACGTCGACGCGGCCCACCTTGCCGTTCTTGGCATCATCCATGAACTGCGAATAGGTGACGCCTTCCTGCGCGCGGGGCTTGTCGAACTGCTTGAAGACGGTAAACAACACCAGCGCGATCACGAGCCAGATTGCCGCCTTTTGAAACAGGTTGTTATTCAAGGCCAAACTCCTTTACGAACGCCTTGCCAACGGGATAGCTGCATTGTAATGCAGCGCCCGGTGTCGGGGGAAAAAGCAAACTCATCGAAGCGATAGGCCCGCTTTACGGGCCCGCCCCACCTTCCCGCCTCATTCCGCCGACTTGAGGTAACGCCCAAGTATGAAGGTCTCGGAAGACTTGTCGCGCGACGCCTTGGGCTTGCGTTTGGCGACCACCTTGAACTGGCGCTTGAACTTCTCCACGATCTGGCTATACCCGCTGCCATGGAAACACTTTACCAGCAATGAGCCTTCGGGCTTCAAATGGGCCTGGGCAAATTCCAGCGCGAGCTCGCACAGGTACTCGATGCGCGCGGCATCCGCGAAGGCCACACCCGACAGATTGGGGGCCATATCGGACAAAACAAGGTCGATTTTCGCCCCGCCGGAGGCTGCCAGCACGATTTCTTCCAATTGTCGGAAGACCGGCTCTTCGCGGAAGTCGCCCTGGATGAAAGTGACGTCGGCGACCGCCTCCATCGGCAGGATATCGATTGCCACCACGGCGCCGTCGATGCCGCCGTCCTTGACGCGCGGCGAGGCCGCCAGCTTGTTGCGCGCGTACTGGCTCCAGCTGCCCGGCGCGGCGCCGAGGTCGACGATGACCTGGCCGGGCCGGATCAGCTTGTCCTGCTCGTCGATCTCCTTGAGCTTGTACGCTGCGCGGGCACGGTAGCCCTCGCGCTGCGCCATCTTCACGTAGGGATCGTTGATATGGTCGTGCAGCCACGACTGGTTGAATTTGTTCTTGGCCATTTGCCTGAAACTTGCCTGAGACTTGCGTAAAGCGCCTGTAGCGCATGACGCCTGATCGGAAAAGCTTGCCAGCGGCCGGTCAACCCGGTGCCCGACAGGCGTTTTTCACTCGTTTTGATGATTTTGCAGCCCGACCGCGCCAGTTTGACGGATAATACGCGCCGATTCGCTTTTTCGGCACTTCGGTGCCCTGCTTTGCGCACCTGGCTGCGCGCCCGTTTGCGCCAATTTGCGCCCTCGCCTGCGCTTTACTTATGCCCGCTCTTCAACTCATTCCAGCCCAGCGCTCCGAACTCCGCTCCCGCGCCCATGGCCTCAATCCGGTCGTGATGATCGGTGCGGACGGCCTGACGCGTGCCGTCCTGGCGGAAATCGACCGCAGCCTGGCCTCGCACGACCTGATCAAGATCCGCGTGTTCGGCGACGACCGCGAGAACCGCCTCGCCATCTACGAAGCCATTTGCGAGGATCTCGACGCGGCCCCGATCCAGCACATCGGCAAGCTGCTGGTGGTATGGCGCCCCGGCCCGGCCACCCTCAAGGAAAACCGCCCGCAGGAACTTGGCCGGCTGGCACCCCGCGGAGGCGCCGCGCCGCGCACCGTGACCGTCAGGAAGCCTAGCGCCGCACCCAATCGCCGCCCCAAGCGCTCGCAAGTGACGGTGCTGGGCAATGAACGCGTGACCGCCGGCGGCAACGTCAAGCGCGCTCGCGTGCGCCCGACCAGCCAGAAGAAGAAGGCGCTCGACTGAGCACCCGCCCGGCGCGCCCGCGCGCCGGTCCGGCAGCGGCGGGGCATTGCTGCCCGCCGCGGACCCAGGCCGCGGACCTGAACATTCCGCCCGCACCCCCTGCCCGCACCCCGTTTCCTCCAGCCTGGCCAGGTCTTGGCCCGGCCCCGGCCATGCCCGGGCTTATTCGCCCGCGGAGCGCGGCGCGGCCGCGCGCCACACCATGACCAGCGCAAGCAGGCTCTGCACCAGGTAGATCACGCTCGACACGCCATGCAGCATGCCGAACTGGCCTTTGTACGGCGATTCCGACACACCCACGCCGAGCGCGGATGCCTTGTCCTTCAGGTTTTCCATGAAAGGCTGGATGCCGAAATAGCCGGCGAGCACGCATAGCAGCATGCCCAGCACCAGCCAGCGCAGGCCACGGTAGCGGCCCGCGCCGCGGCGGATCATCAGGTTGCACAGCGCCAGCTGCAGCACCCCCACCACCACACCCAGAATGGCCTCGGTCCTGAACAGCTGGCCGGCGATCAGGCCGGCGGTTTCGCGGCTGGGCAGCACCGAAAACAGCGTCGGGGCCACCATGTAGCCCACGGTCCACAGGCTGCCGGCCCACACCACGGTGAGCAGGAGGAAAATCCGGTGCGGCAGCGGCGGCAGGCTGGAATAGGAGGAAGAGAACACGAAGCCTCGTTCAGTCGTTCAGATATAGCGAACCGTGATGACTTCGTACTCGCGCTCGCCGCCAGGGGCCAGCACGATCGCCACGTCGCCTTCGAACTTGCCGATCAGGGCGCGCGCGATGGGCGAGCTGACCGAGATCTTGCCACTGTCGAGGTCGGCCTCGTCGTCGCCGACGATCTGGTAGCTCACCGGCTTGCCGGACTCCAGGTCTTCGAGGTCCACAGTGGCGCCGAACACGATGCGGCCGTCGGTGTCGAGCTGGGTCGGGTCGATGACCTGGGCAGCCGACAGCTTGGACTCCACTTCCAGGATGCGGCCTTCGATAAAGGCCTGCTTTTCCTTGGCGGCGTCGTATTCCGCGTTCTCCGAGAGGTCGCCTTGCGCACGCGCTTCGGAAATGGCGTTGATCACGGCGGGACGCTCGACCGCCTTCAGGCGCTGCAGCTCCTCTTTCAGCAATTCAGCGCCACGCTTGGTAATCGGAATCGTGCTCATGTCTTTCGTTCTGCAAAAAAATGAGCCGCAGCGGAGCGGGAACCATGCCCCGGCCATATGCCCGGGCACTTCCGCTCAACCGCGGCTTTTCAGGTTGTTCTCAGAGTGGTTCGTCGGTCTGACCGACCAGATTGCCGTAGTTTAGGCCAAGACGGCCGCCCGCAGCAACTGCGGGCGGCCAGGCAGCCGGGCAACCGGAAGGGCCGGAAGGCCCGACGATCAGGCCAGCGAGGCGTGCAGGCCTTGCAGGTCATAGACCTCCAGGCGCTGCATGTGCTTGAGACCCTCCACCGCGGCGCGCGCGCCGGCCATGGTGGTGTAGTACGGCACCCGGTTGGCCAGGGCCGAGATACGGATCGAGCGCGAGTCGGCGATGGCGGTGCGGGTTTCGTCCACGGTGGTGAACACCAGCGCCAGTTCGCCGTTCTTGATCATGTCGACGATGTGCGGACGACCGTCCTTCACCTTGTTGACCACGCGCACCGGAATGCCGGCCGCTTCGATCGCCGAGGCGGTGCCGCGCGTGGCCACCAGGGGGTAGCCCATGTCGTGCAGCATGCGCGCCACGCTCACGGCGTGCGGCTTGTCGCTGTCCTTCACGGTCAGCAGCACGGTGCCCTTCTCCGGCAGGCGCGAACCGGCGGCGAGCTGGCTCTTGAAGAGCGCCTCGCCGAAGGTCTTGCCCACGCCCATCACTTCGCCGGTGGAACGCATCTCGGGTCCGAGCACCGGGTCCACGCCGGGGAACTTGTTGAACGGGAACACCGCTTCCTTGACGCTGAAGTACGGCGGCACCACTTCATCATGGATACCCTGCGAGTCCAGCGACTGGCCGGCCATGCAGCGCGCGGCGATCTTCGCCAGCGACAGGCCGGTGGCCTTGGACACGTACGGCACCGTGCGCGAGGCACGCGGATTCACTTCCAGCACGTAGACCACGTCTTCGCCGTTGGTCTGCTGGATGGCGAACTGCACGTTCATCAGGCCGATCACGTTGAGGGCCTTCGCCATCGCGGCGGTCTGGCGCTTGAGCTCGTCCACGGTGGCCTGGGCCAGCGAGTACGGCGGCAGCGAGCAGGCCGAATCGCCCGAGTGCACGCCGGCCTGCTCGATGTGTTCCATCACGCCGCCGATGAACACGCGCTGGCCGTCGCTCAGGGCGTCGACGTCGCACTCGATGGCGTCGTTGAGGAAGCGGTCCAGCAGCACCGGGGAGTCGTGCGAGACCTTGACGGCCTCGCGCATGTAGCGCTCGAGGTCGCGCGGCTCATGCACGATTTCCATGGCGCGGCCGCCCAGCACGTAGGACGGGCGCACCACCAGCGGGTAGCCGATTTCCTCGGCCAGGCGCAGCGCTTCGTCCTCGGCACGCGCGGTGCGGTTGGGCGGCTGGCGCAGGCCGAGTGCCTGCAGCAGCTTCTGGAAGCGCTCGCGGTCTTCGGCCGCGTCGATCATGTCGGGGCTGGTGCCGATGATGGGCACGCCGTTGGCTTCCAGGTCCAGCGCCAGCTTCAGCGGGGTCTGGCCGCCGTACTGCACGATCACGCCGACCGGCTTTTCCTTGTCGACGACTTCCAGCACGTCTTCCAGCGTCAGCGGCTCGAAGTACAGGCGGTCCGAGGTGTCGTAGTCGGTCGACACGGTTTCCGGGTTGCAGTTGACCATGATGGTCTCGTACCCGTCTTCGCGCAGCGCCAGCGCGGCGTGCACGCAGCAGTAGTCGAACTCGATGCCCTGGCCGATCCGGTTCGGGCCGCCACCCAGCACCATGATCTTCTTGTTGTTGGTCGGCTGCGCCTCGCACTCGCCATGCTCGGCCTCGTAGGTGCCGTACATGTATGCGGTGTTGGTGGCGAACTCGGCCGCGCAGGTATCCACGCGCTTGTAGACCGGGCGCACGCCGGCGGCGTGGCGCGCGGCGCGCACTTCGGCCGGCTTGGCGCCGAGCAGCTTGGCCAGGCGGCGATCGGAGAAGCCCTTCTGCTTCAGGTGGCGCAACTCGACCGCCGACAGGCTATCGAGCTTGCGCGCCTTGACCAGGGTCTCGGTCCTGACGATGTCTTCGATCTGGGCCAGGAACCACGGGTCGATGGAGGTCTCGGCGTGCACTTCTTCCAGCGACATGCCGATGCGGAAGGCGTCGCCCACGTACCAGATGCGGTCCGGGCCGGCCTCGCCGATTTCCTCGACGATCTCGTCGCGGTCGGTGGACTTGTCGTCCAGGCCGTCCACGCCCACTTCCAGGCCGCGCAGCGCCTTCTGGAACGATTCCTGGAAGGTGCGGCCCATGGCCATCACCTCGCCCACCGACTTCATCTGCGTGGTGAGGTGGCTGTCGGCCTGAGGGAATTTCTCGAAGGCGAAACGCGGCACCTTGGTGACCACGTAGTCGATCGACGGCTCGAACGACGCCGGGGTCTGGCCGCCGGTGATCTCGTTCTTCAGCTCGTCCAGCGTGTAGCCCACCGCCAGCTTGGCGGCGACCTTGGCGATCGGGAAGCCGGTGGCCTTGGAGGCCAGCGCCGACGAACGCGACACGCGCGGGTTCATCTCGATCACGATCATGCGGCCGTCGGCCGGGTTGATCGAGAACTGCACGTTGGAGCCGCCGGTGTCCACGCCGATCTCGCGCAGCACGGCCAGCGAGGCGTTGCGCAGGATCTGGTATTCCTTGTCGGTCAGGGTCTGCGCCGGGGCCACGGTGATCGAGTCGCCGGTGTGGATGCCCATCGGGTCCAGGTTCTCGATCGAGCAGATGATGATGCAGTTGTCCGCCTTGTCGCGGACCACTTCCATCTCATACTCTTTCCAGCCCAGCAGCGATTCTTCGATCAGCAGCTCGCGGGTCGGCGAGAGATCCAGGCCGCGCTTGCAGATTTCCTCGAACTCTTCGCGGTTGTAGGCGATGCCGCCGCCGGAGCCGCCCAGCGTGAACGACGGGCGGATCACGATCGGGTAGCCGCCGGTGTCGGTTTCCTTGGCAATCTGCGACTGCACCGCCAGCGCTTCTTCCATCGAGTGGGCGATGCCGGACTTGGCCGAGCCCAGCCCGATCTTGGTCATCGCTTCCTTGAACTTCTGGCGGTCCTCGGCCTTGTCGATGGCTTCGGGCGACGCGCCGATCAGTTCCACCTTGTACTTGTCCAGCACGCCGTGGCGATGCAGGTCCAGCGCGCAGTTCAGCGCGGTCTGGCCGCCCATGGTCGGCAGGATGGCGTCCGGGCGTTCTTTCTCGATGATGCGCTCGACCACTTCCCAGGTAATCGGCTCGATGTAGGTCACGTCGGCCGTATTCGGGTCGGTCATGATCGTGGCCGGATTGGAGTTGACCAGGATGACCTTGAAGCCTTCCTCGCGCAGCGCCTTGCAGGCCTGGGCGCCGGAATAGTCGAACTCGCACGCCTGCCCGATGATGATGGGGCCGGCGCCGATGATCAGGATGCTCTTAATGTCTGTGCGCTTTGGCATTGCACGCTCTCTTTGTTGGCCGGCCCGCGCATTCGCGCGCACCGCACCGGATATCAGGATTCGAATCAGTTCAGGGTGGCTGTCGCCAGCTTGGCGCCGAAGCCGATGAACATGGCGCCCACGCCGCTGGCCATGCCGGCCGACAAGCGCCGGCGCCGGCGGAACATCTCGGCCAGCCTGGCGCCCGCAAGGATGAGCGCGGTGAGGTAGGCGAAGCTGAACACCTGGCAAACCAGCCCCAGCACGGCGAACGACAGCGCCGGCTGGCCGAACTGCGGATCGACGAACTGGATGAAGAAGGAGATGAAGAACAGGATGGCCTTGGGGTTGAGCAGGCTCACCACCAAGGCCTTGCGGAACGGGCTGGCGACACGGTCGGCCGGCGCGGCTGCGGGCACCCCTGCCACGCTACCGCGCGCCGACCAGCTGCGCAGCGCGCCGCGCAGCATCTGGAAGCCGATCCAGCCCAGGTAGGCCGCGCCGACATACTTCACCGCGTAGAACAAGGCCGGGCTGGCCTTCAGCAGCGAGGCCACGCCCGCCGCCGACAGCACCATCAGGATGGCATCGCCCAGGAATACGCCACAGGCGCCCTTGTAGCCTTCGCGCACGCCGCGCTGGGCGGCGATCGACAGCACGTACATCGAATTCGGCCCCGGCAGCAGCACGATGAAGATCGTGCCGAGCACAAAGGTCCAGAAATCGGTGATGCCGAGCGTTGCGTGCATGAAGGCGTTCATGGGATCGTCCTGACTGTCTTCGTTTCTTCTTCGGGGCGCGGTGCGCTTACTTGCGTGCGTCCGCCATCATCTTGGTGAAGCGGTCGAACAGGTAAGCCACGTCGTTCGGACCGGGCGAGGCTTCCGGGTGGCCCTGGAAGCAGAAAGCCGGCTTGTCGGTCAGCGCGAAGCCCTGCAGCGAACCGTCGAACAGCGACACGTGCGTGGTGCGCACGTTGGCCGGCAGCGTGGCGGCGTCCACGGCAAAGCCGTGGTTCTGCGAAGTGATCACCACGCGGCCGTCGTCCAGGTCCTTGACCGGGTGGTTGGCGCCGTGGTGGCCGAACTTCATCTTGAGCGTCTTCGCGCCCACGGCCAGGGCCATGATCTGGTGGCCCAGGCAGATGCCGAAGGTGGGGATGCCGCGCGCGATGAACTCGCGCGTGGCGGCGACGGCGTAGTCGCACGGTTCCGGGTCGCCGGGGCCGTTGGACAGGAAGATGCCGTCCGGATTGAGCGCGAGGGCGTCCGCGGCGCTGGCCTGCGCCGGCAGCACGGTCACCTTGCAGCCGCGCTGGGCCAGCATGCGCAGGATATTGAACTTGACGCCGTAGTCATAGGCGACCACGTGGAACTGCGGCTTGTCCTGCTTGCCGTAGCCTTCGCCGAGCTTCCACTCGGACTGGGTCCACTCGAACGGCTCCTTGACCGACACCACCTTGGCCAGGTCCATGCCGGCCAGGCCGGGGAACGAGCGGGCCAGGTCGATGGCTTTCTGCACATTGTCCTCGCCGGCCAGGATGCAGCCGTTCTGCGCGCCCTTCTCGCGCAGGATGCGGGTCAGCTTGCGGGTATCGATGCCGGCGATCGCGACGACCTTTTCCTGCTTCAGGTAGTGCGCGAGCGTGTGCTCCTTGCGGAAGCTGGAGGCCAGAATCGGCAGATCCTTGATGATCAGGCCGGCGGCATGGACTTTCGTTGCTTCGACATCCTCGGTATTGACGCCGTAATTGCCGATATGCGGATACGTCAGCGTGACGATTTGCCGCGAATAGCTCGGGTCGGTAAGGATTTCCTGGTAACCGGTGATGGCGGTGTTGAACACCACTTCGCCAATGGTATGACCGGAAGCGCCGATGGAATAGCCACGAAAGACCGTGCCGTCTGCAAGCGCGAGAATGGCGGACGGAAAAGACGGTAACACGGGTAGGCTCCTGCTGGATTCACCCCGTGACCGACCAGCTCAACGCCTCGTGCCCCGTTGTCCGGCGTGGTGGCAGGCATGGCGCTGGGCGCGATGCCTGCCACCCGGACCGTTCGCCAGGCGCTCGAAACGCCACACAGAATCATGCGGCGGAGCCAGGGCGAAATGGGGGCGGCGGAAGGTGGAATTCGGTAGGCGCTAGGGTGATGGGGTTCTGAAAGCGAAACTTTCGGATTATACCCCGCCGCACCCATTTTCTCAAGTTATCAAGGACTTGCGGGCGCATCGGGAGCTTTCGCCCGCCTTGCCCCGCCGCCCCGGGAGCCGCGCTGGTGGCCTTACGCGGCTGGAGGCACTACCGCCGTGACCTCTATTTCCACCTTGGCGCGGGACTCCACCAGGTCGGCCACTTCCACCGCCGTCATGGCCGGGAAATGACGTCCGATGGTGGCGCGATAATGCTCGCCGATGGCGCGATAGGCACTCACGTAGGCTTCCTTGTCCTTCACATACCAGGTCATGCGCACGATGTGATCGGGGCGCGCCCCGCCCTCGGCCAGCACCGCCACCACGTTGCGCAGGGCTTGCCCCACCTGCTCCGCGAAATCGTCGGTCTCGAACTCGCACTTGCCGTTCCAGCCGATCTGGCCGCCGACGAAGAGCAGGCGGCTGCCCACCTGCATTTCGGTCATCACGCCATTGGCGTAGCCGCGCGGCGGCGCCCAGTCTGGTGGTTGCAGAATCTTCATGATCGGTCATCCCGTTGCTTGTGTTTTTGATTTCCCTGACGGCGGCCCCGGCGGGGCGCAGCCATCAGCTTCCGGCTGCGTCGTGGGGCATGCCGGCCTGCATGCTGCCGGCCTCGCCCGGGGGCAGCACAAAGCGCTCCATCTGCGCGCGCACCGCCGGTGGCAGCGCGCGCGGCACCAGTTCGCCGGCATCGACGCAGACCAGCCGCTGCGCCACTTCCAGCCGCGTATCGCCATCGGGCCCGCAAAAGCGCACCAGCAGGGAGAAGCTGCTGCGCCCCAGATGCGTCACGCGCAATTCCCGGCGCAGCACTTCGTCGAGCCGGCTCGGCGCCACGAACCGGCACGACAGCGCGGCCGTGGGCACCCCCGCCTGCCCGGCGCCGTGCATCTCGCCGAAGGGCCAGCCCAGCGCCTCGCGGAACCAGTCCTCGACCAGGTCGTTGAGCATCTCGAAGTAGCGCGGGAAGAACACGATGCCCGCGGCATCGCAGTCCTTGAAGCGCACGCGGCGCAGGCTGGCGAAGACCTCGCTCACGGCTGCCTCCCGCCGCCCGCTCCTTGCTGCTCCGCCATCTGGCGCAGGCGGAAGCGCTGCAGCTTGCCGGTCTCGGTGCGCGGCAGCGCATCCACGAAGATCACGCGCCGCGGATACTTGTAAGGCGCGATCTCGGCCTTGACGTAGGCCTGCAGCGCGGCGCTGGTCGCCTCGCTGGCAGGCACGCCGGGGCGCAGCACCACATAGGCCGCGACCACCTGGCCGCGCTCGGCATCGGCCATGCCCACCACGCCGCACTCGGCCACCGCCTCGTGCCGCATCAGCGCGCTCTCCACTTCGGGGCCGGCAATGTTATAGCCTGCCGAGACGATCATGTCGTCGGAGCGCGCCTGGTAGTAGTAATAGCCATCGGCGTCGGCCATGAAGGTGTCGCCCGGCAGGTTCCAGCCGTCCCTCACATAGGCAGACTGGCGCGGGTCGTCCAGGTAGCGGCAGCCGGTGGGTCCGCGCACCGCCAGCTTGCCGACGGTGCCGGGCGGCACCGCCTGCATCGCATCGTCGACGATGCAGGCGATATAGCCCGGGACCACCTTGCCGATCGAGCCCGGCCGCACATCCGCGCCGGCGCTGGAGATGAAGATATGCATCATCTCCGTGCCGCCGATGCCGTCGGTCATCTCGATCCCGGTGGCCGCCTTCCAGCTCTGGCGCGTGGCGTCGGGCAGCGCCTCGCCGGCCGACACGCTCTTCTTCAGGCTGGAAATATCGTAGCCCGGCGCCAGCGCCGCCATCTGCCGGTAGAAGGTCGGCGCGGTGAAGACGATGGTGGCACGCCATGCCTGGATCAGTGCCAGCAGGCTGTCCGGCGCGAGGCGCTCGGCCAGCGCCGTGGACGCCCCCACCCGCAGCGGGAAGCACAGCATGCCTCCCAGGCCGAAGGTAAAGGCCAGCGGCGGCGTGCCGCAGAAAATGTCGTCGGGGCCGGGCTTGAGCACGTGGCGCGGAAACAGGTCGCACATGGCGATCACATCGCGGTGAAAGTGCACCGTGCCCTTGGGCTGGCCCGTGGTGCCGCTGGTGAAGGCGATCAGGCAGATGTCGTCGGCCGCGGTGTCGCAGGCCGCGTACGCATCCGGCTTGCCGGCCATGGCCGCTTCCACCGAGCCCGCGCCGCTGCCGTTGAAATACAGCACCTGCGCCAGGCTCGGGCAATGCTGCTCGGTTCCGGCGACCAGGTTGGCATCGAGCTCTTCGCGCAGCCGTTCGTCGCACAGCGCCGCGCTGACCTGGGCGCGGTCGATCACCTGCTTGAGTTCCTTGGCACGCAGCAGCGGCATGGTCGGCACGGCGATCAGGCCGGCCTTGACCACCGCCAGCCAGCATGCCGCCATCATCAGGTTGTTGGGCCCGCGCAGCAGCACGCGGTTGCCCGGCACCAGCTTCATGTCGCCGGTGAGCACGTGGGCGATGCGGTTCGACAGCGCGGCCAGATCCGCATAGGTGACGGCGCGCTGCGCGCCGTCCTGTTCGTAACGGATGGCCACGCGCTCCCCGCGCCCTTCGCGCACGTGGCGCTCGACCAGTTCCAGCGCGCAGTTCATGCGCCCGGGGTATTGCGTGTCCTCGTTGAACAGCAGTTCCGGCCACTGCGCCGGGGGCGGCAGCCGGTCGCGTGCAAAGGTATCGAGGTGGGCAGTGCTCGCCATGATTGTCTCCGCTTCCTTCATTCTGGTGATGCTGGTAAGGGTGGTGGTCCTGCTGCGCCGGCGCCGCCGGGCTAGCCGCGATGCTGCGCCAGCGTCTCGCGCGCGATGATCAGCTTCTGCACTTCGGTGGCGCCTTCGTAGATGCGCAGCGAGCGGATCTCGCGGTACAGGCTCTCCACGCGCGTGCCGACCTTGACGCCGAGCCCGCCGAACATCTGCACGGCGCGGTCGATCACCTGCTGCGCGTTCTCGGTGGCAACCATCTTGGCCATCGCCGCCTCGCGCGTGGTGCGCACGCCGGCCACGTCGCGCAGCCAGGCCGCGCGGTAGGTCAGCAGCGCCGCCGAGTCGATCGCGGTGGCCATGTCGCCGAGCGCGGCCTGCGTGAGCTGCAGGTCGGCCAGCACGCCGCCGAACATCGGGCGCGAGGTGGCGCGCGCCAGCGCTTCGTCCAGTGCGGCGCGGCCGAAGCCGAGCGACGCGGCGGCCACCGAGGCGCGGAAGATATCCAGCGTCATCATCGCCACCTTGAAGCCCTGCCCCGCTTCGCCCAGGCGCGCGCCGGCGGGCACGCGGCAGTTCTCGAAGCGCAGCGTGGCCAGCGGGTGCGGCGCCATCACGTCGATGCGCTCGGCGATGCTCAGCCCGGGCGTGCCGGCATCCACCACGAAGGCGGAGATGCCGCGCGCGCCGGGCGCCTCGCCGGTGCGCGCGAACACGCAGTAGAAATCGGCAATGCCGCCGTTGGAGATCCAGGTCTTGACGCCGTCGAGCACGTAGTCGTCGCCGTCGCGCACGGCGCGGCACTGCATGGCCGCCACGTCCGATCCCGCATCCGGCTCGGACAGCGCAAAGGCCGCGATCGCCTCGCCGCGCGCCACGCGCGGCAGGTAGCGCTCGCGCACGGCCTCGCTGCCGGCCAGCGAAATGGCGCCGCTGCCCAGGCCCTGCATGGCGAAGGCGAAGTCGGCCAGGCCATCGTGGCGCGCGAGCGTTTCGCGCAGCAGGCACAGCGAGCGCGAATCGAGCTTGTCGAGCGCGCCGCCGTAGGCGGCCGGCACGCAGTAGCGCAGCCAGCCGGCCGCGCCGAGCTGGCGCACCAGCGCGCGGCAGGCGGCATCGGTATCGCTGTGGTCGACGGCCAGCGAAGCCGTGGCCCAGGCGTCGAGGCGCTGCTCCAGTTCGCGGTGCGCGTCATCGAAGAACGGCAGGGCGAGATAACTCTTGTCGGACATGGCGTTGGCCTTCCTCTTTCTTGGGGTCTGCTTTGCGTGTGGTTTCAGTCGCCTTCGAACACCGGGCGCGTCTTGGCCACGAAGGCATCGTAGGCGCGGCGGAAGTCCCTGGTCTGCATGCAGATGGCCTGCGCCTCGGCCTCGGCCTCGATGGCTTCGTCCAGGCCCATATTCCATTCCTGGTGCAGCAGCTTCTTGGTCACGCCGTGGGCGAAGGTGGGGCCGGCGGCGATCTGCGCGGCCAGCGCCTGCGCGTCGGCCAGCAGCGTTTCCGGCGCATGCAGCACGTTGAAGAAGCCCCATTGCAGCCCCTCCTGGGCGTTCATGGCGCGGCCGGTGTAGAGCAGTTCGCTGGCGCGGCCCTGGCCGATCACGCGCGGCAGCAGCGAACACGCGCCCATGTCGGCGCCGGCCAGGCCCACCCGCACGAACAGGAAGGCGGTCTTGGCCTGCGCCGTGCCCAGCCGCATGTCGGAGGCCAGCGCCATCATCGCGCCGGCGCCGGCGCAAATGCCGTCGACGGCGCTGACGATCGGCTGCGGACAGGCGCGCATGGCCTTGATCAGGTCGCCGGTCATGCGCGTGAACTCCAGCAGCTCGGGCATGGTCATGCGCGTGAGCGGGCCGATGATCTCGTGCACATCGCCGCCCGAGCAGAAATTGCCGCCGGCGCCGGTGACCACCACGGACTTGATGTCGGTGGCGTAGCACAGGCCGCGGAACAGGTCGCGCAGCTCGGCGTAGGAATCGAAGGTCAGCGGGTTCTTGCGCTCCGGGCGGTTCAGCGTCACGGTGCCGACCTTGCCGTCGGCCGAGACCGACCACAGGAAATGTTTGGGCTGGTAGCCGGCGAAGCTGCGCTTGTGGTGGCGCATGTCCAGTGCGATTTCGCTCATCTCGTTTCTCGCTTGCAGGGATTCGTTGGATTGCGTTGTGTGCTTGCGTCTCGCCGCGCGGGGCTCAGCCGGCCATGACTTCGCCGCCGGCCACCGGGATCGACTGTCCGGTGATGGCGCTGGCCGACGGCTGGCACAGCCATGCCACCGCATCCGCCACTTCCTCGGGCTGCACCAGGCGCCCCTGCGGATTGCCCTTGGCCAGATCGGCGCGGGCCTGCGCCTCGCTACGGCCGGTCTTGCGCACGATATTGGCCACCGCGTCACGCACGATGTCGGTCTCGGTGTAGCCCGGGCAGACCGCGTTGACGGTCACGCCGCTGCTGGCGGTCTCGAGCGCCAGCGCCCGCGTCATGCCGATCACGCCGTGCTTGGCCGCGCAATAGGCGCTGACATAGCCATAGCCAGCCAGGCCGGCGGTGCTGGCCACGTTGACGATGCGGCCCCAGCCGTTCTCCAGCATGCCGGGCAGCGCCGCCTGCGTGCACAGGAAGGTGCCGGTCAGGTTGACTTCGAGCATGCCTTGCCACAGCGCCAGGTCGGTCTTCATGAAGGGCGCGCTGCGCGCCTGCCCGGCGTTGTTGACGAGCACGTCGATGCGCCCCGCCCTCTGCGCGGCCGCGGCAAACGCCGCCGACACGCTGTCGGCGCTGGAGATATCCGCGCTGACCGTGCCGAGCACGGCCGGCGGCACCACCGCATCGGCCAGCGCATCGGCGGTGGCGGCCAGCGTGGCCGCGTCGCGACCGAGCAGGGTGACGCTGGCGCCGTGCGCCAGCAGGCGCCGCGCGATGGCGGCGCCGATGCCGCGACCGCCGCCGGTGACCAGGGCGTGCCGGCCCTGCAGGGAATGCTGTGCACCCATGTTCAAAGACCCTCCGCCTGGCGCGCATGCAGCGCCTCTTGTCTTGCCTGTTGCTGCGCCATCTGCGCCGCACGTTCCAGATTGGTCTCGAGCTGGCGCTTGCCGGCCTGGTATTGCTTCGGCCAGGCCAGTTCGCGATGCCCGATCCGCGCGGCCTCGTGGATGGTCCAGGCCGGGTCCGCCAGGTGCGGACGCGCGATCGCGCACAGGTCCGCGCGGCCGGCAGCGATGATGCTGTCGACGTGGTCGGCCTCGAAGATCGCGCCCACGGCGATGGTGGCGATGCCGGCCTCGTTGCGGATGCGGTCGGCGAACGGTGTCTGGTACATGCGCCCATACACCGGTGCCTGGTCCGGGCTCACCTGGCCCGACGAGCAATCGATCATGTCCGCGCCGGCGGCCTTGAAGGCGCGCGCGATCTCGATTGCATCGTCGGGCGTGATGCCGCCCTCGACCCAGTCATGCGCCGAGATGCGCACCGACATGGGCCGCTCCTGCGGCCACGCCGCGCGCACCGCCGCGAAGACCTCGAGCGGATAGCGCAGGCGCGCGGCCAGCGAGCCGCCGTATTCGTCGCCACGCAGGTTGGTCAGCGGCGAGATAAAGCTCGACAACAGGTAGCCGTGCGCGCAATGCAGCTCGAGCCAGTCGAAGCCGGCCTCGGCGGCGCGCCGCGCGGCGGCCGTGAAATCGTCGCGCACGCGGTCCATGTCGGCGCGCGTCATTTCGCGCGGCACCTGCGAGATGCCGGGCATATAGGGCAGCGCCGAGGCCGACAGCAGTGGCCAGTTACCGTTGTCCAGCGGGTAGTCCATCTGCTCCCAGCCGAGCTGTGTCGAGCCCTTGCGCCCCGCGTGGCCGATCTGCATGGCAATGCGCGCATCGCTGTTGGCGTGCACGAAGTCCACGATGCGGCGCCACGCGTCGCGCTGCGTGTCATTCCACAAGCCCGGGCAAGCCGGGGTGATGCGCGCGTCCGGCGAGGTACAGGTCATCTCCGCCACCACCATGCCGGCGCCGCCGAGCGCGCGCGCGCCCAGGTGGGTCAGGTGGAAATCGCCGGGTACGCCGTCCTCGCAGGAATACATGGCCATCGGCGATACCACCACGCGGTTCTTCAGCGTGACGTCGCGCACGCGGAACGGCGTGAACATCGGCGGCACGGCGCGCGCGCCGGCTTGCGGCGCGGCCGTCTGCGCCCCCGCCACGTCGGCCGCGGCCTGGCTTGCCAGCCAGCGCTCGAAATCGTCCACATAGCCCGCATCGCGCACGCGCAGGTTCTCGTGCGAGATGCGCTGCGAGCGCGTCAGCAGCGAATAGGCAAACTGGTCGGGCGCCATGCCGGCATAGCGCGCCACGTTCTCGAACCATTCGGTTGAGTTGCGCGCGGCATTCTGGATCTTCAGCACTTCCACGCTGCGGCTGGCCTGGTAGCGCTCCAGCGCCTGCGGCAGCACGTCGGCGCCGCCGGCGCCCGCATCGCGGATATTGTTGGCCAGCTCGATGGCGTCTTCCAGCGCCAGCTTGGTGCCCGAGCCGATCGAGAAATGCGCCGTGTGCGCGGCATCCCCCATCAGGACCACCGGCACGCGACGGCCGTCGGCAAGCGTGTTCCAGTGCACCCAGGTATGGCAGATCACGCGCGGGAAGCGGATCCAGCTGGCGGAGCCGCGCAGGTGGGTGGCGTTGCTGATCAGGCGGTTGCCGTCCAGGTAGCGCGCGAACAGGCGCTCGCAATACGCCACGCCCTCTTCCTGGCTCATCTGCTCGATCCCTGCCGCGCGCCACACCGGCTCGGGCGCTTCCACGATGAAGGTGGAGGTATGGTCGTCGAAGCGGTAGGCATGGGCCTGGAACCAGCCGTGCTCGGTCTTCTCGAAGGCAAAGGTGAAGGCGTCGAACAGCTTGTGCGTGCCGAGCCAGACAAAGCGGCACCGGCGCGTATCGATATCGGGCCGGAAGGTGTCGGCGTAGCGCCCGCGCACACGGCTGTTGATGCCGTCGGAGGCGATCACCAGGTCTGCCTGGTATTGCTGCGCAAGTGCCTGGTCATCCGCGACGTCGGTCTCGAACACCAGGTGCACGCCGAGTTCCTCGCAGCGCGCCTGCAGGATATTGAGCAAGCGCTTGCGGCCGATGCCGATGAAGCCGTGGCCACCGGAGCGGATGGTGCGCCCGCCGATATGGACGTCGATATCGTCCCAGTGGTTGAAGGCCTCGTCGATCTGGCGCGCGCTGACCGGGTCGGCGACCTTGAGGTTGTCCATGGTGGCATCCGAGAACACCACGCCCCAGCCGAAGGTGTCGTAGGGGCGGTTGCGCTCCACCACGTAGACCTCGTTGGCGGGGTCCTGCAGCTTCATCAGCAGGCCGAAGTACAGGCCCGAAGGGCCACCGCCGATACACAACACTCGCATCTTTCGTCTCCAGCGCGCCGGTGCCGCCGCGGCGCAAGCCAGCGGCACGGACAGCATATTTCGGCGCATGCGATGCGCGGCTGCGCATCTAGATCATGCTTAAATATTTTATGCTTAAAATATTAGTCCGCATGGCGGCGGCTGGCAAGCACAATCTCTGCGGCGGCGCAGCGGCGGCCCCGCCAGCCGGGGCCGCCGCCCTTCTTCTCCTCAGCCCTGCATCGCCGCCCGCAACTGGGCCAGCGCGGTCGGGTCCTCGATGGTGGTGAGGTCGCCCGGGTCGCGGCCCTCCGCCACGGCCTGCATGGCGCGCCGCAGCAGCTTGCCCGAGCGGGTCTTGGGCAGCGCGTTGACGAAGAACACCCGCGCCGGTCGCGCCACCGCGCCGAGCTGGCGGTCCACGGTCTTCATCACGTCGCCTTCCAGCGCCAGGCGGTCGGCCTGGGTAGCGGTGCGGCCCGCGTCGCGCGCAATGACGAAGGCCATCGCCACCTGGCCCTTGAGCGCATCCTGCACGCCCACGACCGCCACTTCGGCCACGGCCGGATGTGACGAAATACTCTCTTCGATCTCGCGTGTGCCGAGCCGGTGGCCAGCCACGTTGATCACGTCGTCGGTGCGGCCAAGGATGAAGATGTAGCCATCCTCGTCCTGCACGCCCCAGTCGAACGTGGAGTAGCAGCGGCGGCCCGGCACGCCGCTCCAGTAAGTCCGGACGAAGCGCTCGTCGTCGCCCCACACGGTGCTCAGGCATCCGGGCGGCAGCGGCCCGTCGATGGCGAGCACACCCTTCTGGCCCCGCGGGCACTCGGCGCCGGTGGCTTCGTCGACGATCTTCAGGTCGTAGCCGTACACCGGCACGCCGGGCGAGCCCAGCTTGGCCGGCAGCGGATCGATGCCGCGCTGGATCGCGATGATCGGCCAGCCGGTCTCGGTCTGCCAGTAGTTGTCCACCACCGGCTTGCCGATGCCCTGCTGGATCCAGCTCGCGGTGGGCTCGTCGAGCGGCTCGCCGGCCAGGAACAGCAGGCGCAGGCCGGACAGGTCGTAGCGCGTGAGCCAGGCGGGATCCTGCTTCTTGAGCACGCGGATCGCGGTGGGCGCGCTGAACATCAGGTTCACGCGGTACTGCTCCACCAGCTGCCAGAGGATGCCGCCGTCCGGGTACACCGGCGTGCCTTCGTACAGCAGCGTGGTCATGCCGGCCAGCAGCGGGCCGTAGACGATATAGCTGTGCCCCACCACCCAGCCGATATCGGAACTGGAGAACATGGTGTCACCAGGCTTGCCGCAGAAGATGTACTCCATCGACGTGGCCAGCGCCACGGCGTGGCCGCCGGTATCGCGCTGCACGCCCTTGGGCTTGCCGGTGGTGCCCGAGGTGTAGAGCACGTAGGACGGCTCGCTCGATTCCAGCCACGTACACGGCACCCGCGCCGCGCCCACGCGTTCGCGCCAGGCAGCGTAGTCTTCGTCGCGGCCGGCGACCAGCGTCATCGGGGCGAGCCGGCGGTCCACCATCAGCACGCGTTCCGGCTTGTAGGCGGCCAGTTGCAGGGCCTCGTCGAGCAGCGGCTTGTAGGGCACCACCTTGCCCGCGCGCGAGCCGGCATCGGCGCTGATCACCACGCGCGGCTGCGCGTCGTCGATGCGCGCGGCCAGGCTGACCGAAGCGAAGCCGCCGAACACCACCGAATGGATGGCGCCGATGCGCACGCAGGCCAGCATGGCGAACGCCGCCTCGGGAATCATCGGCATGTAGATCAGCACGCGATCGCCGCGGGCCACGCCCATCTGCTGCAGGATCGCCGCCATGCGGTTGACCTCGTCGTGCAGCTCCGCGTAGCTGTAGCTGCGGTGCTCGCCGGTCTCGGTGGACACGTAGACCAGCGCCGGCTGGCCGGCCCGCTCCGCCAGGTGGCGGTCCACGGCGTTGTGGCAGAGATTGGTGCGCCCGCCGGCGAACCAGCGGGTGAATGGCGCGCGGCTGTCGTCCAGCACCGTATCGAACGGCGTTTCCCATTCGATGCGGCGGGCCTGCTCGGCCCAGAAACCTGCGGGATCGCTCAAGGACCGGGCGTGCAGGGCACGGGTTGCCGTCATGGCTTGTCTCCTCCGCTTTGTCGCGGGTTGTCTGATTTCTGTGCCGGCAGCCGCTGGCCATCTCCGGATACCGGTGACGGGTCACCAGGCGCTGCCTGCCATTAGTTTGCCACCACCGGCGGCGCTTGCAGTCTGGCCACGCCGCCTTACGCAAGACTTACCGCGCGCCGCGCCGAAAAACAAAAAGGGCGTGCCAGCGGCACGCCCTTGATCCAGCACAAACCCGCGCCGTGCGATCAGTGCGCGCGCGCCTTGCCGGAGGCCTTGCCAGCCGCCTTGGTGCTGGCCTTGGCCGACGCCACCGCGGGCGCCGCCCTGGACGACGAGGCCCTGGCGGGCGCCTTGGCCGCCGCGGCTGCGCCCTTGCGCGGCGCGGCTTCCACCGTGACGCGCTGGCGCGCGCCATGGCCCCCGGCCGCGGCGTGCGCCGGCTCGGCGTGTACCGGCACCAGCGCGGACGCCGTCGACGGTTCGGCCGGTGCGCTGGCGAAGCGGCTGCGCGCCGGCACCATCAGCACCAGGCTCTGCCCCGACACCAGCTTGGTGCCGGACAGCTTGTTCCAGGACTGCACCTGGCCCTGCGACACGCCATAGCGGTGCGCCACCGACGCCACCGTATCGCGCCGCCCGGCGCGCACCACGATGCGGCGCGCATCCGGCACATCAGGCTCCACGGCCATCATCGCGCTGTCGGCCAGCGTGGCGCTGATGTCCTGGTTATGCTCGCCGGAACGCGGCACCACCACCGTCGAGCCGGCCTTTAGCCGCATGCCCTTGGGAATGCGGTTGATGTCGCGGATGGTGTCGGCATCGATATTGAGCCGCGCCGCCAGCGCTTCGATGCGCTCGCGGTTGTCCACCGTCACCGCGGTCCAGCTCGACAGGCCGCCCCGGTAGGTGTTCAGGTTGTACTGGAAGCGCTCGGCGTTATCGAACGGCAGCAGGATTTGCGGATTGGCCGCGCCGAGGATCACCGGCCGGTTGAAGGACGGGTTGAGCGCCTTGAATTCGTCGAGCGGCAGGTTGGCCAGCTTGGCGGCCAGCGTGACGTCGATATCGCGCGAGGTGGTCACCGTGACGAAATACGGGTGATCCGGGATGTCCGGCAACTTGACCCCGTACATCTGCGGATTGGCGATGATGTTCTTGACCGCCTGCAGCTTGGGCACGTAGTAGCGCGTCTCGTTGGGCATGTTCAGGCTGGCATAGTCGGTCGGCAACCCGCGCGCCTGGTTGCGCGCGATCGCGCGCGAGACCGCGCCCTCGCCCCAGTTGTAGGCGGCCAGCGCGAGCTGCCAGTCGCCGAACATGTCGTACAGCCGCGCCAGGTAGTCCAGCGCGGCGTCGGTCGAAGCCAGCACATCGCGCCGCTCGTCGCGGAACATGTTCTGCTTCAGGTTGTAGGTCTTGCCGGTGCTCGGGATGAACTGCCACATGCCGGCGGCCTTGGCGGTCGATTCCGCCTGCGGATTGAAGGCGCTCTCCACGAACGGCAGCAGCGCCAGCTCGGTGGGCATCTTGCGCCGTTCCAGCTCCTCGACGATGTGATACAGGTAGCGGCTCGAGCGCCCCACCATCCGTTCCATATAGTCCGGCCGCTGCGCGTACCACTGCGTGCGATCGTCAACCAGCGTGCCTTCCAGGTCGGGCATGCCGAACCCGCGGCGGATGCGGTCCCAGATGTCGCTCGACGGGCCACGCAGCCAGCCCAGGCTGTCGCTGTCCACGTTGATGACGGAGGCGCTGTTGATCGAGTTGAGCGGATCGGGCTTCGAGATAGCCGGCCTGGTAGCGGAGGCGGTCGGGGTGCCGCCGTCGGCGGCTTCAGGCGGGGTTGGCGTGCTGGCGCACGCTGCAAGCAGCGCGGCACACGCAAACACCACCAGTAATCGACCAATTTTCATTAAGTTCTCAAATCGTGACGCTAAAAATTTGCCTGATGCTAAAAAAATCCGGCTTTCGCGTCAATGAAATTCTCCCGGCCGCGGCGGCTGGCCGGCGCGGCAGGTAATGTATGCGACAAGCGCCGGCAGGCATCGGCCAGCCGCGCCTGCGCACGAAATCAGCGGAAATTATCCTTCCATCCGCGCAGCGCGCCGAAGGCCGCCGCGTCGTCGCTGGCCGGACCGCCGGCGTGGGCCGCCACGGCCTGGCGCACGTCCGGCTCGCGCGAGCGCAGGAAGGGATTGACCTCGCGCTCCTGCGCCACGGTGGTCGGCACGGTCGGCGTGCCGGCCGCGCGCAGCGCTTCCACGCGCGCGTCCCAGGCGGCCAGCGCCGCATTTCCCGGCTCCACCGCGCGGGCAAAGCGGACATTGCTGCGAGTGTACTCGTGCGCGCAGTACACCCGGGTATCGCCGGGCAGCGAGGCCAGCTTGTCCAGCGACGCCAGCATCTGCGCCGGCGAGCCCTCGAACAGGCGCCCGCAGCCGCTGGCGAACAGCGTATCCCCGCAGAACACGGCGGGCCCGGCGCCCGGCAGGTCGGCCACGTAGGCGACGTGGCCGGCGGTATGGCCCGGCACGTCCAGCACGCGCAGTCGCATGGCCGGATACGCCACGTCCACCGTGTCGCCTTCGCGCACGGCCACGGTACGCCCGTCGATGCGCTCGCCGGCCGGCCCGATCACCGGCATCGGCATGCCGTCCGGCGCGCTCGGGTGCGCCGCCAGCAGCCCGGCCACGCCACCCTGGTGATCGCCATGGTGGTGGGTGATTACAATAGCGCCCAGGACCAGCCCCCTGCCGGCCAGGAAGGCCTCGACCGGCGCGGCCTCGCCCGGGTCCACCACGGCGGCGCAGTGACCGTCGTGGATTGCCCAGATATAGTTATCCTGGAATGCGGAAATCGGCTCCACCTTCAACATGCGTGCTCCTATGTCCAAGCGTCCGATTATAAGTTGGGAAGACTGGCTTGCCTCGCCACCCGGGCAGTACATGCTGCAATGGGAACAGGCACAGTACGACCGGACCGTGGCGGACATCTTCGGCTACCACGCCGTGCAGCTCGGCCTGCCCCATGTCGACACCCTGCGCGAGAACCGCATGCCGTTCTCCGCACTGGCGCTGGCGCCCGGCAGCGGCCCTCACGGCCCGCGCGCCCAGGTCGACGCGCGCCAGTTGCTGTGCCGCTTCGACGAACTGCCGTTCGCGACCCAGAGTATCGACCTCCTTACCCTGCCGCACATCCTGGAGTTTTCCGAAGACCCCCATGAAGTGCTGCGCGAGGTATCCCGCGTGCTGATGCCCGAAGGCCGCGTCGTGATCACCTGCTTCAATCCCATGAGCCTGTGGGGCGCGCGCCAGGGCCTCAAGCGGCTCGGCGCCGACCCGTTCCTGCCCAACGACAACCAGTCGATCGGCTTCGTGCGCATCAAGGACTGGCTCAAGCTGCTCGGTTTCGATATCATCCGCGGCCGCTTCGGCTGCTATTGCCCGCCGTACCGGACCGAACGCTGGCTGCAGCGCGCCGCCTTCATGGAGAAGGCCGGCGACCGCTGGTGGCCGATCTTCGGTTCCGTCTATATGATCTCTGCAGTCAAGCGCGTGCGCAATATCCGCCTGGTCGGCCCCGCCTGGAAAGCCACCAAGCCCGCGCTTTCGCCGGTCGCCGCGCCGGTGGCCACGCCCACCGGCACCCACGGCAAGGCCCCCGGCGACGAGCACTGAACGCCACCGCCTGCCCATCCAACAACCCGGCCGGCGCCCCCCGAGGCTGCCGGCCCCCAGCTGCGAATCCATGAGCAACGAAATCGAAGACGTCATCATCTATTCAGACGGCGCCTGCAAGGGCAATCCCGGCCGCGGCGGCTGGGGCGCGGTGCTGGTCGCCGGCGCCAACGAGAAGGAGCTGTTCGGCGGCGAGCAGAACACCACCAACAACCGCATGGAGATGACCGCCGTCATCGAAGCGCTGCGCGCCCTCAAGCGGCCGTGCCGCGTGGCCGTCTACACCGACTCCCAGTACGTGCAGAAAGGCATCGGCGAATGGCTGCCGGGCTGGAAGGCCCGTGGCTGGAAGACCGCCGACAAGAAACCGGTGAAGAATGCCGACCTCTGGCAGGAAATGGACAAGCTCGCCCAGGGACACGATATCTCCTGGCACTGGGTACGCGGCCACAACGGCCATCCCGGCAACGAGCGTGCCGACGCCCTCGCCAACCGCGGCGTGGCCTCCCTGCAGGGATAAGCAAGCGACAGGCGCCGCGGCCGCACGACGGCCGCCGCGCCTCACCGGTTAGAATGCCCGCCATGCGACAGATCGTTCTCGACACCGAAACCACCGGCCTCAACGCCGCCAGCGGCGACCGCCTGATTGAAATCGGCTGCGTGGAGCTGCTTAACCGCCGCCTCACGGGGCGGCACCTGCACTTCTACGTCAACCCCGAACGCGATATCGACGAAGGCGCGATCGCGGTGCACGGCATCACGGTGGACTTCCTGGCCGACAAGCCGAAGTTCGCCGAAGTCGTCCACGAGATCCGCGAGTTCGTCCAGGACGCCGAGCTGATCATCCACAACGCGCCCTTCGACCTTGGCTTCCTCGACATGGAATTCAAGCTGCTCGGGCTGCCGCCGTTCCGCGAGCACGCCGGCAGCGTGATCGACACCCTGCGCGAAGCCCGCCAGATGTTCCCCGGCAAGCGCAATTCGCTCGACGCGCTGTGCGATCGCCTCGGCGTCGGCAATTCGCACCGCACGCTGCACGGCGCACTGCTCGACGCGGAGCTGCTGGCCGAGGTCTACCTCGCCATGACGCGCGGCCAGAACTCGCTGGTGATCGACATGCTCGAAGGCGGCGGCGAGGAAAGCGGCGCGGTGGCGGCCGCCGACCTCTCCCGCCTGGCCCTGCCCGTGCTGATGGCCAGCGACGAGGAAGTCGACGCTCACCTCGGCGTGCTCAAGCAACTCGACAAGGCCAGCGGCGGCAAAGTGGTGTGGCAAGAGTCCGCGCAAGCCATCGCAGCCCCCGCCGCGCAAGCCGCGTAGGCCACGGCCCAAGCGCCGCGGCAGGCCCATGGATGCGCCGGACCACTTTTTTGAAGAAATTTCCAAGAAAGGGCTTTACAAGATACAGAGGTACCGGCATAATTTCGTTTCTCTGCAGCACGGCAGCAACAACGCAGCAGCAGGGGTGGTTAGCTCAGCGGTAGAGCACTGCCTTCACACGGCAGGGGTCACAGGTTCAATCCCTGTACCACCCACCAGAATTCGGTGAAGAACGAAGGACCTGAGGCGACAGCCCAGGTCCTTTTTTCTTTGGTGGCTCTTGATGGCACTGTGTGGCGCGTAATTGGCGCGTAATCCAGCACGCATCGCCGCCGCTTCCGTTTCCAGAAATCCCCCGCCCCGATTCAGAACTTTCCGCCTGAATCCCACCGCCGCCTCCCGTAAATCTGGAACCGTCGCGCCCAAGGCGCATATACGATGACGGTTCCCGCCATGAGAAGAATTTCACGATGGGTGAGCGCGGCCAGGTGGCTGCTGACGCTGGCGCTCGGCTTTGTCTGCGCCATCATGATCGCCGAGTTGTGGGCCGCCGCCTCCGCTCCCGCCCATGCCGACAGCGCGCAAGGTCCGTTCGCCGAATTGCGGGCCTACCGGGCCAGGGAATACTACGCGGCGGCCTGCGCGTTCGTTTTCGCCGCAGCCCTGTCCGCACTCTGGGCGCTGTGGGCCGCCAGCCGGGATCCCTGGTTGCGCTACCTTGCCGGTGCGCCCATCCTGGCGATCTGGGTACTGTCGATCCTCAATCGCGCGGGTTGAGCGGGTTGGCCGGTCGAGGCCACCCGCCACCGCACCTGCCGCTCTACAGCGCCAGCAACTCGCTTCTGGCCGGCCGGTAATCCAGCAGCCGCGACAATTCGGCCGCGGCTCCCCTCACCTGCTCCACCATGATGTCCAGTTTCTCCGGGTCGATGCGCGAGGCCGGGATGGTGGCGCCGAGCGCGGCCACCACCTTGCCGGTGCGGTCGCGCACCGGAGCGGCAATGGTGGAGATGCTGGTCTCGAAAAAGCCTTCCTGCAGGACGTAGCCCCGCTCGCGGTCGCGCTGGACCATGTCGAACAAGGCTTCCACGGTCTTGGGCGTGCTGTCGGAGAAGACTTCGAGCTGCGGCTCCGGATAGAGCACGCGCAGTTCGGCCAGCGTGAGGTCTTCGAGCAGCACGCGGCCGAGCACGGTGGCGTGCGCGGGCAGGCGCGTGCCGACGTTGACGGAGCTGGCGAACGGCGTCGGCGCGACGGACTTGGCGACATAGACGATGGAGCGGCCATCGCGCACCACCAGGTTGCAGGGATAGCTGATCTCGTCGCGCAGGCGGTCGAGCAGCGGGCGGCCGAGTTCGGTGAGTTCCAGCGAGGCGAGGTAGTCGAAGCCCAGGCGCAGTACCGCCATGCCCAGGCGAAACTCGCGGCCACCGTCGGTACGCTCGACAAAGCCCATCATCTCCAGCGTGGTGAGCAGGCGGAACACGGTGGAGCGCGGCACCTTGAGCCGGCGCGCCAGCTCGGCCGCCGACAGCGTCTTCTCGTGGCGGCTGAATTCGCCGAGCAGGCGCAGGCCGCGCTCGAGGCCCGGGACGATGTACTTGTCCTGCGGATCGGCAGGCTCGAGGGCGTCTGTCATGGTGTCGTCTGTGCGATTGGCGTGCTGTGGCATGGCGATATGGTAACGGCTTTGGCGCCGCGCCTGCTCCATGCCCGGCGCCGGGGCCACTTTGCCCGCCACGGCGCGCCAGTCGCCAGCCCCGCGCACGGAGCCGCCCGCGACACCGGCCTAGGGCTTCAGGTAGTCCCGCAACCACGCGGCACACTCGCCCGCGTGCTGCACCGGCCAGCGCACGGTGATGGTGGCGTCGGGCTGGCGCACCTCGATGCAGATGTCAGACAGCGGGCCGCGCTGCGCCGGTGCCGCGGCCGCCGCCGGCGAGAACAGGCGCGACCACCAACCGGCGCTGCCGTTGTGCGTGGCCTGCACGGCCCGGGCCGGACGCGCGGCCTGGTCCGCAGCCTGCCGTGCCGGCGCGGCCTCGGCCACCGGCACGGCGGACGTGGCCGCGGGCGCCGGCGGGACCGTGGCTGCCTGCCGTGCCGCCTGCTGTCCGGCGCCGGCCATGGCGGCCGCCGGGCTCGTCCCCTCGGCCCCCTCGGCCCCCTCAGCCGCCTCGAGCCGCGCGCAGAGATTGGCGCCGAACTCCTCCCACATCCGGTCGGCCTTGGTCTTCATCACGCTCAGGCCGAAGGTGCCGAGGCGCCCCAGCACGTCCACGCTGAGCTTGATGCGCAGCTCGGTCCCGCCGTCCGGCTGCGCGCTCAGGAACACTTCGCTGGACTGCCGCAGCGAGCTGGCCACGGAGGCGTCCTCGCCGGTGCCTTCGGTGCGCAGGTAGCCGGGCGCGCGCATCTCCACGATATTCGTCCTGAGGCGGAAGCGCGCGTTGATGAAGGCGATCTTCACCTGGATGACCGAGACGTACTCCACATCGCTGATCACATCGATCGACTGCATGCCGGGCACACAGCCGCCCATCACATTGGGATCGAGCAACAGCGCCCATACACGCGCCGGCGCTGCGCCGACGACCAGGGTTTTTTCAATTTCCACGCATCTTCTCCGCGGCGCACAGAATGGATTCGACGATGCCGACGTAACCGGTGCAGCGGCACAGGTTGCCGTTCAGGCCGGCGCGCACTTCCTCTTCTGTGGGATTGGGGTTGTGCGCCAGCATGGCGCAGGAGGTCATCAGGAATCCGGGGGTGCAGTAGCCGCACTGCAGGCCGCCGCATTCCATGAAGCTTTGCTGCAGCGGGTGCAGTTCGCCGCCGCTGGCCAGGCCCTCGACGGTGCTGACTTCGCGCCCGCGCGCATGCACGGCGAGCATCAGGCAGGACTTCACCGCTTCGCCGTCCACCAGCACGGTGCAGGCGCCGCAGATGCCGGTCTCGCAGCCGCGCTTGGTGCCGGTCAGGTTGAGGTCGTCGCGCAGCAGGTCGGAAAGCAGGCGCCGCGCGGGCGCCTCCACGCGGTGCGGCTCGCCGTTGACGCTCAGTTCGATGGTGATCTTTTTCATCAAGGCTCCTTAGTCCGTGGCCAGGCCGAACAGCGTCGCGATACTGCGCCGCGCCACCACGCGAACCATTTCGCGGCGATAGTGCGCATCGCCGCGCAGGTCGGATACCGGCTCGATATCGGCCGCGACGATGTCTGCCGCTTCGGCGGCGACCTCCGGCGTGACCGTCTTGCCGGCGAGGAAGGCCTCGGCGCGCCGCAGGCGCGCCGGGACCGGCGTGGAGGCGCCGACCGTCAGGCGCGCCTCCACGCAGGTGGCGCCGGCGCGGCGCGCCAGCAGCGCCACGCTGGCCAGCGGCCGGTGCTCGGCGGCGGTGCGCAGGAAGCGTGCATAGTGGCCGTGCGCATCGGGCGCGGGCGCCGGGACACGGATCTCCGTCACCAGTTCGTCGGGCGCCAGCGCGGTGGTGTAGTAGTCCACCAGGAAATCCTCCATCTCCAGCACGCGTTCGCCGCGGCTGCCGGCGAGCACGACCTGCGCCTGCAGCGCCATCAGGCAGCCCGGCGGGTCGGTGGCGGGATCGGCGTAGCAGAGGTTGCCGCCCAGCGTGCCCTGGTTGCGCACCTGCGGGTTGGCAACCCGTGCCGCCATGCTGGCGAGCATGGGGTAATGCGCCTGCACCAGCGGTGAACGCGCGACCTGCGCGTGCAGCGCCAGCGCGCCGATGCGCAGCCCGCCGCGCGGGTCGTAGTCGATCTGGCGCAGCGCATCGAGCCGGCCGAGCGAGACCACGTGCGACGGCGTCACCATGCGCTGGCGCATGCCCAGCATCAGCGCGGTGCCACCGGCCATCACCCGGCACTGGTCGCCGAGGTCGGCCAGCATGCGGCTGGCTTCCTGCACCGAGCCGGGTTCCAGGAACTCGAAATCACGCATGGCGTGCCTCCTCTTGCCGGCGCGCGCGCAGCGCGGCCAGCACCTTCTCCGGCGTGATCGGCAGCGAGCGGATGCGCACGCCCACGGCGTCGCAGACCGCATTGGCGATGGCCGCGGCACCCGGCAGGATGGCCGTCTCGCTGGCGCCCTTGGCGCCGTACGGGCCGTTGGGATCGTTGGATTCCACCACCTCGGTGCGCAGCGCGGGCACGGCGTCGGCGGTGGGCATGTTGTAGTCGGCGAAATTGCCGTTGAGGATGCGGCCGTCTTCGACCAGCAGGTGCTCGTACAGCGTCCAGCCGATGGCCTGCACCGTGGCGCCGTGCGTCTGGCCGTGCACGGCGAGCGGGTTGATGGCCTTGCCGCAGTCGTCGGAGACAAAGCTGTCGATGACCGTGACCTGCCCGGTCTGGGTATCCACCTCCACCTCGACGGCCTGCGCCGCGAAGGAATAGGCGGGCGCGATATTGCCGTAGTAGTCGGCGTCGTGCATCACCGTGGGCGCATCGTAGGTGGCGCGCACCATCAGCCCCTCGCCGCCGTGGCGGAAGATATGCAGGCGCGCGATCTCGGCCAGCGTGGCCTGCTTGCCGGCGTTCTCGCCATCGCCCGCGCACGCGCGGATCACGCCATCGGCGATCTCCAGCCGGTCACGCGGCACGCCGAGCTTTTCCGCGGCCACTGTCAGCAGCTTGAGCCGCGCTTCGCGCGCGGCGCGCAGCACCGCGTTGCCGGAGATGATGGTCACGCGCGACGCCAGCGAACCGAGGCAGAACGGCGCGGCGTCGGTGTCCGGCGCGGCCACGGTGACGTGCGCCAGGGGAATGCCCAGCTCCTGCGCGCAGATCTGGCTGAGCATGGTGTTGGCGCCCTGCCCCATGTCGCACTCGCTGGTCAGCAGCAGCACGCGGCCGTCCTCGTTGACCTTGAGCAAGATGGTGGAGCCGTCCCAGTTACCCAGCGTGCGGTTGCCGCTGACATGCATGGCCGCGGCGATGCCGAGCCCGCGCCGGCGCGGGCCGGTCTGCGCCGCGGCGGCGGCGCGGCGCGCGTCCCACCGGATCGCCTCGCGGGTCTGCTCCAGGCATTCGGCCAGGCCGCTGCTGCCGATCTTCCAGCCGTGCACGCTGGTATCGCCGGTACGGATGGCGTTGCGCTTGTGCACTTCGAAGGGATCCATGCCGAGCATGTCCGCCAGCACCGCAAGGTGACTGTTCAGCGGGAACAGCATCTGCTGCCCGCCGAAGCCGCGGAACGCGCCGCGCGGCTGCGTATTGGTGTAGGCCAGCACCGCATCGGAGCGCACGTTCTCCACCCGGTGCATATTGTCGCTGCGCATCGCGCTCACGTGCATCACGTCGCCGGCCAGTCCCGCGTAGGCGCCGCATTCCGCCGTGATGCGCACGTGCTTGGCGACGATCATCCCCTGTGCGTCGAGCCCCATCTTCAGCCATACCCGGGCCGGCACGCTCGAGCGCGCGCCGAGGAAATCTTCCAGGCGGCTGTTGACGAAGCGCACCGGCCGCTCCAGCCGGCTCGCCAGCAGCGCCGCGATCAGGCTGTTGTTCTCCTCCACGATCTTGGCGCCGAAACCGCCGCCGGTGACGGCCTGGATCACGCGGATGGTCGAGACCGGGCGGTCGAGCGCCTCGGCCAGCCGCGCGCGCGCCAGGAACACCGACTGCGTCGACGCCCACACCGTCAGGCGGCCGTTGCCATCCTGCGCCGCCACGGTGGCCATCGGCTCCAGGTAGCCGGGATATTGCGACTGCATGTCGTAGGTAGCCTCATGGACCACCGCGGCCCTGGCAAAGCCGGCCTCGATATCGCCGCGCTCGATATGCATCTCGTGCGCGATATTGCGGGTGCCCTGGTGCAGTTCGGGCGCGCCCTCGGCAAGCGCTGCGTCGGGCGTGAGGATGGCAGGCAGCTCTTCGTACTCCACGCGGATCAGGTCCAGCGCGTCGCGCGCGGTTTCCTCGTCGACCGCGGCGAGCGCCACAACCTCCTCACCCACGTAGCGCACCACGCCCGCGGCCAGGATGCGCTGCTCCTTGCGGTGCGGCCCCCACAGGCGCTTCGGCGTATCCGCGCCGGTCAGCACCAGCTTCACACCCGGCAGCGCGCGCGCCGCCGCGGTGTCGATGCGCACGATGCGCGCGTGCGGATGCGGGCTGCGCAGCACCTTGGCGTGCAGCATGCCGGCCTGCTTGATGTCGCCTGCATACACGGCCCTGCCCTGCACCTTTTCCCGCGCTGTCACCTGCGGCGTGGAGGTTCCCACTGTCGACGTACTCATGCCGACCTCCCTGATCTGAAATCCGAACAAAACGATGCGTGCACCGGCGCGCGCCTGCCGCCGGTGCGCACCGCCCGGGGGCAATCACTCGGCGGTGATGCCGAAATCCCTGATGACCTTGCCCAGCCGCTCGTAGTCGGAGGCGTTGACCTTCTCCAGCACGCCGGGCGCGCCGCCCACCGGCACCGCGCCGAAGGTGGCCATCTTCTCGGCGATGTCCGGCATCTTCACGATCTCATTGAGCTGATCGTTGAGCTGCCGGACGATGTCCGCCGGCGTGCCCCTGGGCGCCATCACGCCATGCCATGCGCCCACCACCACGTCCTTGTAGCCGAGCTCGGCAAGCGTCGGCACGTTCGGCAGCAGCGCAGAGCGCTTCGGATCGGTCACGGCCAGCGCGACCAGCTTGCCGGTGTTGATGTATTGCGCCACCGGGCCCAGCGTGACGTAGGCAAAGTTGACGTGCCCCGCCACCACGTCGTTGACCGCCGGCGCCACGCCGCGGTACGGCACGTGCTGGATCCTCACCCCGGCGGCGTGGTTGACCCACTCGCCCGCGATATGCATGGGCGAGCCGGCGCCGGGGCTCGCGTAGGTCAGCGGCTTGCCGGCCCTGGCCGCGGCCACCATCTCCTGCACGGTCTTGATGCCGGCGCCCGGATACGCCACCAGCAGCACGGTCTGCGTACCGGTCTGGATGACCGGGGTAAAGCCGTGCAGCGCGTCGTAGCTGGATGCGGGCGGCAGCTTCAGCACCATCGGCGCGGTGGTGAACGGGTTGGGCGTGAACAGCAGCGTATAGCCGTCGGCCGGCGCGCGCGCGACCATGGCGTTGCCCACCACGCCGCCCGCGCCCGGCTTGTTCTCCACGATGACCGGCTGCTTGAGTCGCACCGACAGCTTCTCGGCATACATCCGCGCCATGGAATCGGTATCACCGCCTGGTGGATAGGCCACCACGATCGTGACCGGCTTGACGGGATAGGCGGCCTGCGCGAGCGGGCCGCCCCCCAGGGCGACAAAGGGCAGCGCAGCGATGGCCGCGGCAAGGATGTGACGTCGGGCAGGTTTCATCTATGGCTCCTGTGGGGGCGCTCCAGGTCCGCGTCGAGTGGCCGCGGGGAGACAGGTTGGGGTCGGCGGACGATGGGAACGCCTTCGCTTTTGCGTTTTATTGGTGAAACATAGATTTACATCAGGAACATACACAACATCGTAGAATACGTTTGTTGATGACTCAACTTACGCTAAACCCCAATTGACACACGCGCGTTTACTTATGTTTATTTCGTCGCGAAATCGACCGCGAAGACGTGGCGCAAGCGCGTCATGAGACAATCAGCCTCCACATCACATGCCGCCATGCGGCACATCCCGAACGACATGGATCCCATCAAGCGCGAAGCCGGCCACGCGGAGGACGCCGCCGCGCGTGCCCGCACTGATTGCCCGTGGGCCGAGCTGGACGAGAACGGCAGCGGCCTGGTCGTCGACGACTTCCTGACCACCATGCTGAGCCAGCTGGTCAACGCCCTGCGGCGCACCGTAACCCTGCCCTACGCGGAAAAATTCGAATTGAGCGTGCCGGAATGGCGCGTGCTGGCGCTGCTGGCGCATGCGCGGCCGCTGCCGTTTGCCGAGCTCGTGCTGCAGTCCACCTCGGACAAGGCGCTGGTCAGCCGCACGTTGCGGCTGCTGGAAGGCCGCGGGCTGGTGCAACTGGATTCGGAGGGCAATACGCCGCGCAAGAAGCTGATCTGCAGCATCACGCCGGCGGGGCTGGCATTGCACGAGCAGGTGATGCCGCTGGCCAGGAAGAGCCAGGCGGAGGTGATACGGCTGCTGGAGCCGGGAGAACGCCGGGCGATGTACCAGGCGCTGAGAAAGCTGCACGGGCTGTGCGTGACGCCGCGCCAGGCAGGCGGCGACGGCAGCGGCGGCGAAGGCGAATAGCGCGGGCGCACAGGGCGCCCGCCGGGCCGCCGGAGCCGGGGCCGCCCCCCGGCCTCAGGCCTCCAGTTGCTCCAGCACCTTGCCCTTGGTCTCGATGCCGAGGAAGTGAATGGTCAGCGCCGCCGCGAACGGGACCAGYGCCAGCGCGTAGAAGGCGCTGCTAAGGTCGCCGGTGCCGATGGTGTTGGCGATCAGCGTGGGCGCGAAGATCGCGGCCAGCTTCAGCCACGCGCCGCCCAGGCCGCAGCCCATGGCGCGCACGCTGGTGGGATACAGCTCCGGCGTGTACACGTAGGCGGTGATGAAGCCGCTGGCCAGGAAGCCGAGCGACAGCGCGCATAGCGTGGCCACCACGTACACCGACTCGGCGTGGAACACACCCGCCAGCGCCAGCGACAACGCGCATAGCACGAACGACACATTGATCACCGGCTTGCGGCCAACCTTGTCGACCACCATCGCGCATACCAGCGAGCCGACCACGCCAAGCACCGATGCGCCCGCCGCCAGGTTCAGCGCCAGCTGCAGCGGCGCGTGATAGACCGTCTTGTAGATGGTCGGCAGCCATGTCGACAGGCCGTACTGGATAAAGCCGCAGGTGGCCCACAGCATCCACACCGCCAGCGTGCGGCCGATATAGGCCTTGCCCAGCAGGTCGCGCACGCCGCGGCGCGGGTGCTTGTGCGTCAGCGCGTCATAGGCGGCCACATCGCCCAGCGGCGGCAGCGGCCCGCGGGCCCGGGCCTCGAAGGCGGCCAGCGCCTGGTCGGCTTCGGCCAGGCGGCCCTTCTCCGCCAGCCAGCGCGGCGACTCCGGGATCGCGCGGCGCAGGATGAAGAACAGGACGATGGGCGCGCCGCCGATGAAATACATCACGGTCCAGCCGAAGCGCGGCACCAGCCAGGCGCCGGCCACGTTGGAGATCAGYAGGCCGATCGGGAACACCACTTCGTAGAGCAGCACGAAGCGCCCGCGGCCGTGCGCGCGCGTGACCTCGTTGATATAGGTGGCGGCCACCGGCAGCTCGCCACCCAGGCCAAGGCCCTGCACGATGCGCAGCAAGGCGAAGATCTCGAACGACGGCGCGAAGCCGCAGGCGATGCTCATCAGCCCGATGATGCCCGCACTCCAGCCGATCGAGCGCAGGCGGCCGAAGCGCTCCGCCAGCGCGGGAAACAGCAGCGCGCCGACCAGCTGCCCCACCGACGGCGCCGCGATCAGGAAGCCGATCTGGCCCGGCGTGAGCGACCATGCGGAGATCAGCAGTGGCAGCGTGGCGGCGATCGCGATCACGTCGAAGCCGTCGAAAAACGTGGCCAGTCCGATCAGCAGCCGCGCGCGGATATGCATGCCGTTGCCGGGCATGCGCTCGATGCGCGCGATGATCTCGCCGTGGGTCGCGGTGCGCGCGCCGCCGTCAGCGGCGACGGTGGTGGCCTGGAATGGGGTGCCCTGTGCGCCGGCATTGGCCGGCGCAGCCTCTTGTCTCTGGATCAACACGGTGTTTCTCTTCAAAAGTGTCCGAGGCAGGCAGCCGCCTCGCGCTGGCGCCGCAGGCGCCGCCGGGCGCGCCGCGTTGCGCGGCGCGCGGGCCATCTTATAAGTCCAGGACCAGGCGCCGGCCCTTGCAGCCGGACACGCACACCATCATGGTCTTGTTCGAATCACGCTCGCCCTTGCTCAGCACGCTGTCGCGATGCTCGGGAATGCCGTCGATCACGCGCGTCTCGCACGAACCGCACACACCTTCCCTGCAGCTGTGCTCGACGGCGATGCCGGCTTCGAGCAATGCATCCAGCAGCGACTTGCCCGCAGGCACCGTCAGCTCGCCGCCGGTGGCGGCCAGCGTCACGGTGTACTCGCCTTCCTGCACCGCCGCCACCGAGGGGTCCGCGGCAAAGCGTTCGATATGCACTTCGGTGTAGCCATGGCCGGCGCAGGCAGCCTCGAACCCATTGAGCATCGCGCCCGGGCCGCAGCAGTAGAAATGCGTGGAGGCCGCCTGTCCGGCCAGCAGCGCAGGCAGGTCCGGCGGGCAGCCGGCCTCGTCGTCGAAGTGCATGCGCACCGCGTCGCCATAGGCAGCCAGCTCATCGGCAAAGGCCGCCTCGGCCCGCGAGCGCGCGCAGTAGTACAGCGTGAAGGGCCGGCCAAGCTGGTGCAGGCGCCGCGCCATGCAGACGATCGGCGTCACGCCGATGCCGCCGGCCACCAGCACGCTGTGCGGCGCGTTCTCTTCGAGGGCGAAGTGGTTGCGCGGCGCCGCCACGGCCAGCGTGGTCCCCACGCGCAACTGCTCGTGCACATAGCGCGAGCCGCCGCGACTGGCGCGGTCGTTGAGCACGCCCACCACGTAGCGGTCGCGCACTTCCGGGGCCCCGCACAGCGAGTAGCTGCGCACCAGGCCATTGCCCAGGTGCAGGTCGATATGCGCACCGGGCGCGAACGCCGGCAGCTCGCGCCCGTCAGGGTCGCGCAACTCCACGCTGACGATGCCGCGCGCCTCGAAGCGCATGGCCTGCACGCGCAGGGTCAGGGATTGGCTGGTACTCATGGCACTTCCTTGTATTGCCCGGTGCGGCTCGCGCCGCACCGTATTGCCTTGCGGGGGCATGTCTCGTCCTGGCTGACTTCGACTTGCCTGTCTTCGTGGTCTTGCCCTGTCGTGGCCGGGGCGATGCTGCTGCTCAGCGCTTCTCGGTCAGGAACTTGCCTTGCGGGCCGCCCGCGTTCTTCTGCCGGCGCGTGTTGCCGTCCAGGCCGCCCTCGACCGCCCACTCGGCGAACATGGTCGGGCCCGGCTCGAAGTCGCGCGGTTCCCAGTGCGCATCGAGCTGGTCTTCGTCGGCGTAGTACTCGATCAGGCCGCCGGCCGGGTTCTTGAAGTACCAGAAGTAGGCCGAGGAAATCGGATGCCGGCCCGGGCCAAGCTGCGTGTCCCAGCCGCTGCGCGACACATGCAGGCCGCCGCCGAATACCTCATGGATATCGCGCACGGTGAAGGCCACGTGGTTCAGCCCGCTCTTGGCCTGCGGCAGCTGCAGCAGGAACAGGTCGTGGTGGCCGCCGTCGGGCGCGCAGCGCAGGAAGGCGCCGCGGCCCGGATAGTGGTCCGACGGCACGAAGCCCAGTTTCTCCGTGTAGAAGCGCTCGGTGGCGGCGACGTCCTTGACGAAGAACACCACGTGGCCCACTTCGATCGGCGTGGCGCGCTCGTAGATCGGGCTGCGCTGGTTCAGGCGCGGCTTGTCGTTCCAGGTGTTCATGGCGGCGCACTCCACTTCGATCTCGCGCTTGCGCGTGAGCTGGAAGCGCACGGCCAGGCCGTTCGGATCGGTGCAGCCCACGCGCTCGCCCTCCACACCGCGCGCGCCGTGTTCGCCGATGGCGACAAAGCCGGGTTCGGCGCGGATGGCGTCGGCAAGCTTGTCGAGTGCCGCCTGCGTATCCACCCCCCACACCACTTCGCGCAGCGTCGGGCCCGCTTCCATTGCCGCCGGCAACGCAGGATCGTCGGTGCGGCGCACCAGCACGCGGCAGCCGTTGAGCGTTTCGAAGTCCAGCCCGGCCGCGTCCTCGCGCACCAGCGTGAGGCCCCAGTCGGCGAAGAAGCGCCGGCAGGCGTCCAGGTCGTCGGCACCGTAGACGATCTCGTCGATGCCCAGAATCGTGTTCATTCCCATCTCCTGCTCTGCTCTCTTTGCTTGCTGCATTGTTCGTGACCTGCGCACCGGCTCAGTTGGCCCACGGCAGCGGCTGCTCGTGCATGCCCCAGTAGACGCTCTTCTGCTCCATGTACTGCAGGATGCCCAGGCGCCCCTTCTCGCGGCCCAGGCCACTGTCGCGCCAGCCGCCGAACGGCGTGGAGATCGAGAACTGCTTGTAGGTATTGATCCACACATTGCCGGCCTGCACCGCGCGCGCGAAGCGCCAGGCGCGCTTGTAGTCGCGCGTCCACACGCCAGCGGCCAGCGCGTACACGCTGTCGTTGGCCTGCGCGATCAGGTCGTCCTCGTCGTCGAAGGCCATCGCCACCAGCACCGGCCCGAAGATTTCTTCCTGGCAGACGCGGGCGCTGTTATCGAGCCCTTCGATGATGGTGGGCGTATAGAAGTAACCGTTCTCGCAGCCCGCCACCGTGGGACGCAAGCCGCCGGTGCGCAACTGGCCGCCTTCGGACACGCCGAGCGCCACATACGATTCGATCGAGTCGCGATGGCGGTCGCTGATCAGCGGCCCCATCTGGGTGCGCTCGTCGGCCGGATCGCCCACGCGCAGGCGCGCCGCACCCTCGGCCAGGCGTTCCATGAAAGCCTCATACAGGGAACGTGCCACGAACAGGCGCGAGCCGGCGATGCAGGATTCGCCCGAGGAACTGAAGATGCCGTACAGCACGCCGTTGACGGCGTGGTCCAGGTCCGCGTCCTCGAACACCATGGTGGGCGACTTGCCGCCCAGCTCCAGCGACACCGGCATCATCTTGTCGGCGGCGATGTGGGCGATATGGCGGCCCGTCGACGTGCCGCCGGTAAAGGACACGCGGCGCACCAGCGGGTGCTTGGTGATGGCGTCGCCGATCACCGAGCCCTTGCCGGGCAGCACGCTGACCAGGCCCTTGGGCACGCCGGCCTCTTCGCAGATGGCGGCGAGTTCCAGCGCCATCAGCGGCGTGATCTCGGCTGGCTTGATCACCACGGCGTTGCCGGCGGCCAGCGCCGGCGCCAGCTTCTGCGCCTCGCTGGCGATGGGCGAGTTCCACGGCGTGATCGCCGCCACCACGCCCATGGCTTCGTGCACGCTCATGGCGAGGAAATCGCCGCGCGCCGGCGTGAGCGTTTCCTCCAGCGTCTCGCACGCGGCGGCGAAGAACTGGAAGGTGCCGGCGGCGCTGGCCACCAGCGCGCGCGTCTCGCTGATGGGCTTGCCGTTGTCCAGGCGCTGGCGCTGCGCGAGCGGCTCGGCGCGCGCGCGGATCAGGTCGGCCACGCGATGCAGCACGGCGGCGCGTTCGTGGGGCTTGCGCTGCGCCCAGCCGCTGGTGAGGAAGGCGCGGTGCGCGCCCTGCACGGCTTCCTCCACGTCGTCCAGGCTGGCCGCGTTCAGTTCGGCGACGACCTCGCCGGTGGCGGGATAGCGCGTGGCGTAGCGTTCGCCGCCGCCCAGGCGCCACTGGCCTGCGATGCAGATGGGGAGAATTGCTTGCTTCATCATGATTGCCTTGCTGGCCTGGTCTGGCCTGTCTGCCTGCTTAAATCGACATGGCGTGCGCGCGGTTGCCCAGCGCGCGCACCACGCTGAACACCGTCAGCGCCGAGGTCTTGGGGTTGGCCGCCAGCGGCTTGCCGCGCATGGTCAGCTCGAAGCCGCCGAAGGCGCCACGCGCCTCCACGTGGTGCACGTTTTCGTCCACGCCCGGATCGGCCAGCAGCTTGACCTGCGTATGGTCCAGTCCGAGCCCGGCCATCGACAGCGTGGCGGCCACGTTGGCGTTCTTGGGGTAGAGCCGCGCGGCCTCGCGCGCGGTGCCTTCGAAGATCACCGTGGCCTCGGTCAGCGCGTCGAGATCGACGAGCGCCTCGGCCGGCGTGTCCTTCCACGCGCCGGGCGGCTTGCGCCCGGTGTAGATCACCGCATCGAGCCCGCCCACGCGGGCCGCCGCCAGTGCATCGATGGCGCCGATCGCGCCGGAGAGCAGCTGCACCTGGGTGCCGCCGCGCCGCGCCGCCGCTTCCAGCCGTTCGGCCAGGCCCGGCTCCGACAGCGCGCCCACCGAGACCACCAGGCAGGCGATGCCGCGCTCCAGCGCCGGCACGATGTGCTCCTCCAGCGCGTGGTGGCCGGCACACTCGACCAGCAGGTCGGGGCGTCCGTCGGCCTGGCTCAGGCAGGTCGCCACGCGGGCGCGTGGCGCCAGCGCGGAGACTGCGTCGCGGGCCTGGTCCATCTGGGCCTCGGGCACCACCACCACGTCGAACACCACGTCCGGATCGCTCTTGAGCAATTCAAGCACACCGCGCCCGATCGCTCCGCATCCCACCATCGACACATGCAGCATGTTGCGTCTCCCTCAGGCCGTCACGGTGCCGCGCTCGGCGGCGCGCGCCTTGTCTGCGTCCGCGTCGGCTTCCTTGTTGACCGGCGGGCCGGCGAACGCGGTCTTGAAGCTGCCGATGGAGAGCATGTCGATCTCCAGCAGGAACGGACCGGGTTCGATGGTCGCGTCTTCCAGCGCACGGCCGACCTCGGCCAGGTTGCTCACGCGGCGGTGGCGCAGCGCAAGCGCCTGCGACAACTGCGCGTAGTCGGGCGTGTGCAGGTCCACATAGTGGCGGCGGCCGCCGTATTGCGCGTCCTGGATGTTCTTGATGACGCCATAGCCCTTGTCGTTCATCAGGACGAAGACCACGTCGGCGCGCTCCTGCACCGCGGTGGCCAGCTCGCCCAGGTTGAGGATGAAGCCACCGTCGCCGGCCAGGCAGAAGGTTTTCTTGCCCGAGGCCGTGACCGCCGCGCCGACCGCCGCGCCGATGCCCATCGCCAGGCCCTGGCCGATGCCGCCGCCCAGCGCATGCACGCCGGCGCGCGGATCGAAGATGCGCAGCTGGCGATTGCCCCAGGTGCTGTTGGACACGGTGACGTCGCGCACCCAGTTGAAGTTCTTGCCCACCGCGCCCTGCAGCGCTTCGACCAGCGCCGCGTACGGGCCCAGGCCGTCGATCAGGCCGCCCATGGCGGTGTCGTGCGCGCGGCGCAGGTCGGCGGCGAAGGCGGGGTCCACCTTGAGCTTGCCTTCGAGCCGGTCGGCCAGGCCTTCGAGGGCCAGCGCGGCGTCGCCGCAGACGAAGTTGTCGGTCTGGTAGCAGCGGCCTTCGGCCGAGGCGTCCGCATCCACGCGGAACAGCGGACGCGGCAGCTTGAGTTCGTACTTCAGCGTTTCATTGCCGCGCAGGCGCGAGCCCACCACCAGCATGGCGTCGCAGCTCTGGTAGAACTGCTCCACCGGCTTGTGCAGGTTGAAGGCGCCCAGCGAGCGGGGATCGTCTTCTGCCACGATGCCGCGGCCTTGCGTGCTGGTCACCACGCCGAAGCCCAGCGCCAGCAGGCGCTTGACCTGCGCGCCGGCGTGGCGCGCGCCGCCGCCGAGCCACAGCAGCGGGCGGCGGGCCCTGGCCAGGCGCTCGGCCAGTTCGTCCAGCGCCTGCGCAGACGGCACGTGGGCCGGCACGGCCAGCGGGCGCAGGTCGGCCGGCATGGGGATCAGCGCGGCCTGGATGTCGATGGGAATCTCGACGCTGACGGGGCCGGTGGGCGCGGTCAGCGCGGTCTGCACGGCCAGCTTGATGGTGCTCAGCGCGGTGTCCGCGCTACGGATGCGGAAGGCGGCCTTGGAGATGGCCTTGAGCATGGTGAGCTGGTCCGGTGCCTCGTGGATGTAGGCCAGGCTCTGGTCCAGGTACGGCGTCTCGATCTGGCCGGTGAGGTGCAGCAGCGGCGTGCCGGCGGTCAGCGCTTCGACCATGGCGCCGGCGGCATTGCCGGCGGCCGTGCCGGTGCTGGTCAGGCAGACGCCGAGGCCGCCGGTGGTGCGGGCACAGGCATCGGCCATATTGGTGCCGCCCGCTTCGCCGCGCGCCGGCACGAAGCGGATCTTGCCACGCTCGCCCATGGCGTCGAGGATGGGCATGTTGTGGATCGAGATCACGCCGAACGCAGCCTTGACGCCGCACTGCTCGAGGAAGGCGGCGATGGCATGGCCGACCGTGACTTGTTGTTGGTCCTGCTGCGGTTGCTGCAGTTGCTGCTGTTGCTGATGTTGTTCGTTACGCATGACGGGAAAGTCCTCCGGAAATATCGATGTGGCTGCCCGTGGTGTACGAAGACAACGGCGAGGCAAGGAACAGGATCGCGCGCGCGGCTTCCTGCGGCAGGCCAAGACGGCCGAGCTGGATATGCTTTTGCTGCGCCAGGCGCGCGGTCCACGCGGCCCAGTCCAGGTGGCGGTCCTCTTCAGGACGCGCCTCGAAACGGCGGCGCCACTGGCCCGACTCGACCAGGCCGAGCAGGATGCCGTTGACGCGGATGCGCCTGGGCGCGAATTCGGTGGCCAGCGAGCGCACCAGGTTGTGCACGCCCGCACGTGCCGCCGAAGTGGCGACCATGTGCGGCTCGGGCTGTACCGCCAGCAGCGAGTTCACGCACACGACGGCGGCGCTGTCGGAGCGTTCGAGCTGCGGCAGGAAGGCGCGCGTGGCATGGATCACCGAGAAGAACTTGAGCTGCAGTTCTTCGAGCCAGGCGGCGTCTTCGGTGTTGGCGAAGGTGGAGACGCGGCCCTGCCCTGCGTTGTTGACCAGCATATCGGCCGCACCGAGCGCGGCCTCGCTGGCAGCGGCGAAGGCCTTGACCTGCTCCGGCTGCAGCACGTCGCAGGCCGCGGCGAACAGGCGCGCCTGCGGGAAGCGCGCGCGCAGCCTGCCTTCGGCTTCGCGCAGGCGCGCTTCATTGCGCCCGCACATCGCCACGGCGGCGCCCGCCTCCAGCAATAATTCCACGGTGGCCAGGCCGATGCCCGAGGACCCACCGGTGACGACGGCAACCTTGCCGCCGAGTTCAATCATGGACATCAGTCTCACTCCCGATACAAGTTGACCACCTTGGCGAGCTCCTGCGGCCGGTAGTCAAGCAGGCGAGACAGCTCGCCCGCGGTGTCTCTGACTTTCTCCACCATCGTGTCCAGCAGCGCCGGGTCGATGCGCGCTGCGGGGATGGTGACGCCGAGCGCGGCTACCACCTTGCTGGTGCGGTCGCGCACCGGCGCGGCGATGGTCGAGATGCTGGCCTCGAAGAACGCTTCCTGCAGCACCACGCCGCGCTCGCGGTCGCGCTGCACCATCTCGAACAGCGCTTCCACGGTGCCAGGCGTGCTGGGCGAAAACGATTCGAGCCGGGGCTCCGGGTACAGCGCGCGCAGCTCCGCCAGCGTGAGGTCTTCGAGCAGCACGCGCCCGAGCACGGTCGCATGCGCCGGCAGCCGCGTGCCGACCGTGACCGAGCTGGAAAACGGCGTGGGCGCCACCGACTTGGCCACGTAGACGATGGAGCGACCGTCGCGCACCACCAGATTGCACGGATAGCGGATATCGTCGCGCAGGCGGTCGAGCACGGGGCGGCCCAGTTCGGTCAGCTCCAGCGAGGCCAGGTACTCGAAGCCCAGGCGCAGCACGGCCATGCCGAGGCGGAACTCGCGCCCGCCTTCGGTGCGCTCCACGAAGCCCATCATCTCCAGCGTGGCGAGCAGGCGGAACACGGTCGAGCGCGGCACCTTGAGACGGCGCGCCAGGTCGGCCGCGGTCAGCGTGYGGTCGCGGCGGCTGAACTCGGCCAGCAGGCGCAGGCCGCGTTCCAGTCCGGGCACGATGTACTTGTCCTGGATGTCTTCCGGCAGGCGTTCTTGGTTCATGAGTGGCTCGTGTCTGCGTGATGCCGGCGCGTGCATGGCTGGTTTGCCCGCGGCGCCGGCGCTTTCACGCTCAGCGCTTGATCTGGGCGAGCGGATGCTCGGGCGGATAGGTCGGCGTGATGGGCTTCTTGGCGCCGAGCATCACGCACATCAGCGCGTCTTCCTCGCCGATGTTGATCTCCTCGCGGTACACGCCCGGCGGCACCGACACCAGGTCGCGGTCGGTCAGGATGGTTTCGAAGCGCTGGCCGTCCTTCTCGAGGACCAGCTTGATCTTGCCGCGCAGGATGAAGAAGACCTCTTCCACATCGGTGTGCAGGTGCGACGGGCCCTCGTGGCCGGCCGGAATGATCATGGTCGAGAAGGTGAAATTCTCGGACGGCACGGTATTGGTGTCGGCCGCCACGCCGGTGCCGCCGGTGCCGAGATAGCGCATCTGCGCACGGCGGTACTTGGGGTCGTGGTCGGCCTGGAACTTCAGCGCGTCCCAGTCGTAGCGGCGCGTGGAGAAGCGTGCCACGCGGCCCTCCATCCACTGGTCGAAGGAAGCGCCTTGCGGCTGCTCCCAGGAACGCTTGATGTTTTCTTGTTGGGAAAGATCGCTCATTTGGTTTCCTTCTTGGCTCAGTGCATGACGAAGCCGCCGTTGACGGCCAGCGTCTGGCCTGTCACGAAGCGCGACAGGTCGGAGAGGGCGAACAGCACGGCCCCGGAAACATCCGCGGGGAGCTGTTCGCGCGAAATCGCGCGTTGTTCGCGATAGAGGTCGCGCCTCTTCTGGGGCACGTATTCGGTGGCCTCGACCATGGTCAGGCCCGGCGCGATGGCGTTGACGGTGACGTTGTCGCCGCCGAGTTCGCGCGCCAGCGAGCGGGTCATGCCGATGATGGCGCTCTTGCTGGCCACGTAGGCCAGCAGGTTGGGCGCGCCCCACAGCGGCGTGTCCGAGGCCAGGTTGACGATGGCGCCGCGGCCCGATGCGCGCAGCGCCGGCAGGCAGGCGGTGGTCATCAGCCAGGTGCCGCGCACGTTGATGTTCATCACGCGGTCCCAGGTGGCGATGTCGATGGCCGATGCGTCGCGGCCGCCCGAATCGGTCACCGCGGCATTGTTGACGAGGCCATCCAGCCCGCCCAGCACGGCCACCGCTTCGGCGGCGCAGGCCTTCACCGATTCGGGGCTGCCGAGGTCCAGCACGATGGGCACGACGTTCAGCCCGCGCGCCTTCAGCGTCGCGACTTCTTCCTGCAGGCGCTCGGCCAGGATGTCGGCCATCGCCACCGCGGCGCCGGCTTCGGCGATCTGCGTGGCGAAGTCCAGCCCGAGCCCGCGCGCCGCGCCGGTCACCAGCACGCGGCGGCCGGCCAGCAGCTTGTTGCGGTTGGTCTCAGGCATGGCTCGCCATCCCGCCGACGGGCTTGAGCATGGCGACCGGCTCGTCCGCGACTTCCTGGTCGGCACGGCGGCGCAGCAGGCGGCGCACGCGGGTGATACCCACGTCGTGCTGGTACAGCGTTTCGTGGTCGCGCGCGTTCGGCGCCATCATTTCCAGCACCACGCGGTCCTGCTCCAGCACGTCCCAGTGCAGGCCTTCGAGGCGGTTGCGATACAGGAAGCGCCACACGTCGCGCTCCCAGCCCTGCACGTGGCGGGTGCGCCAGAAGAACACCATGCAGTGGTCCTCGTCGACCGGCGTGGCCATGCCGACGATGCCGAACGGGCCGCCCGGGCCGACCTTGGCGCGGTAGGGGATCGCCAGGCGCAGCCACAGCGTGCCGGTCTCGCCGAACTCGACCCAGTCGAAGTTCACGCCGCGCTGGCCGGTCTTCTCGAACACCAGGCCGGTGTCGGTCTCGCGCACCGACATCACGGCCTGCTTCTCGCCGCTGGCCATCGAGTGCGAGACCGCGTGCAGGTAGGCCCCGTGCATCGGGTCCATGACGTTGTCGATGGCGTAGCGGTAATTGCAGTCCCAGTGCGCCACGCACAGGAAATGGCTGTGCTCGTCGCTCTCCAGTTCTTCCGGCAGGCGCAGCGCGTCGGCACCGCCCTCGCCTTGCACCGGGGCGCGCTCGCCGAACCACAGGAAGATGGCGCCGGCCTTTTCCTGCACCGGGTAGCTGCGCACGCAGGTCTTGCCTTCGAGCGGGCAGCTATCCACCGCCGGCACGCTCTTGACCTGGCCGTCGCCGCCGACTTCCACGCCGTGGTACCAGCAGGCCACGCGGTCGCCGAGGTTCCAGCCCATCGACAGACGCGCACCGCGGTGCGGGCAGCGGTCTTCCAGCGCGTGGACCTGGCCGGCGCCGTCGCGCCACAGCACGATGTTCTGGCCCAGGCGCGTGATGCCGATCGGCGCGTGCGCGACCGCCCACGAGGCGGACACCGGATACCAGTAGTTATGCAGACCGCTGTTCAGGCGCGCTTCAGCACGCGCTTGCTTGTTGGATTCCATTGTTTGCTCTCTAGCCTCTTGCGGGTACCGGATCGGATCGCAGTTGCGAAGATGGGGCGTCTTGCCGTGCCGCCTGCCGTCGCGATCGCGTTGATGTTGTTGGCGTCGGGCCGGCCTGCCCTACGCGCCGAGCCGGCGCAGCTCGGCGAGCAGGCGCTCTTCGCTCCAGGCCTGGCCGTCGGCGCCCAGGAAGCCGGCCTGGTTGAAGGCGCGCACCAGGTCTGCCGGGTTCAGGGCACCGGCTTCGAAGGCGGCTTCCAGCGCATCGCCGAGCGCGTTCTCGTAGGCGGTCGGCGCCGCGGCGCGCGTTTGCCACACGACGTTGGCCACCTTGCCCGGCTGCTCGATGTGGCCCTTGCCGGCGACGTTGTTCGGCGCCGGGCGCTCCCACGGCGCCAGGTTCGGGTTGTATGCGAGGTCTTCCATTGCGCTGCTCCTATGCACCTTCGTTGCCTGCTGTCTCATCCGTGTTTTGTTTTACTGGTAAAACACTGATTTAAATATTGAACACAGACACCACTATAGACAACGAAACTTCAAAAATAGACTGGGGTTTACCCTTTGATTTGACGACTATCCGCAGGAAGCGGCCAGGCCGGGCCGCAGCCTGGATCTGGGCGAGCGCCGGGCGCGCGGATCAGCTGCGGATCCAGCGCGCCACCGCTGCGGCCTGCTCGACATAGCAGGCGTGGCCGGCATCGGGGATGAGGGCGAACGGCAGGTCGAAGCGCTCGGCCAGCGCCGCACCGGCCGGCGGTGGCGTCACCACGTCCAGCGCGCCGCAACCCACGCGCACGCTCGCGCCCTGGGGCCGCTGCCGCAGGTAGTGCTCGATGGCGTCGCCGCACAGCATGGCCACCGCCTGCCGGTAGCCGCCCGGATGGAGCCGGCGCATGTTCCAGCTCACCCAGGCCCGCGCGTCGGCGCCGGCCGCGCCGCTCAGCAGCCGTGCCGGCCCGCGTTCGGCGAGGCCTTCCACGCCGACGGCGGCGAGCGCGTCGAGGCGTTGCCGTTCCACTTCAAGGGCCTTGTCTTCCTTGCCGGCGCCGCCGTAGCCCTGCGCGGGGCTCAGCAGCAATGTGCGGGCGGGCAGCAGTGCGGGGGCCGCCTCGGCAAGGAAAGCGCAGGCCATCAGCGCGCCCAGCGAATGACCCACGATGACATCGGGCCGCACATCCAGCACGCGCAACAGGTCCTGCAGGCGCCGGCCGTAGTCGGCGGCGGACGGCGCGGCCACCGCCAAAGGCTGCGAGTTGCCGTAGCCGGGGGCGTCCCACGCGATCACGCGCGCGTCGGCCGCCAGCAGGCTGGCGCAGGGCAGCCACGAAGCCGCCCCGGAACTGATGCCGTGCAGCAGGACGATCACCGGGCCGCGCTTGCCGCCGCTGCGGTAGGCGACTTGCGCGCCAGCGGCGGTGACCACGCGTTGTTCGGTGAAAGCGCTGTCCAGGGCGCGCAAGAGTTCCGGCACGGGTTGCGGGATTGCGGGCGAGGTCTTTTGTTCCATATATGAAACTTTAGTTTTCAGATAAAACCTAGGAAATATAGACCGGCCTTCGGGGAAGCGTGATCCGGGTTAACCCCGCGACGAAAAATTTCTCCGCAAGCCGCATTGCGGCTCGTCGTCCCGACATCCAGGCATTCTCCCGCTCCCCGTTTTTCCGCATGGCCAAGCCGGCGGCGCCTTTCGGAGCGGCGGACCGCCCTGGCAATGGCGCGGGCCGGGCCTGCCGCGGCGCATCAACCGGCACATGCGCGCCGCCGCCCGTGCAGCGCCGCCGTCGCTTCCCGACATCACTAGGGATTTCCCGCTCCTGCCATTCGCGAGATCACCAGCTATATTTTGCTCGTTGTTTCTTATGTAATCTGATGTTTTACCTATAAAACATAAAGCGGAAAAGTGCATGCTTTCCTCATGCGCTCTTTCCGCCGCGCACGGTCTCGCAGAGCACCGCGGCGCCCTTACACCACATGGCAGAAAAGAGAGGAATCGTTAAATGAAACTTGGACGGATCGCGCTGGCTGCCCTGGCAGCGGTGCCCATGCTTGCCTCGGCCCAGTCATCGGTGACGCTGTATGGCGTGGTCGATACCGGCATCGAATACGTGAACAACGTCGGCGCGGCAAAGGACAACCTGTTCCGCATGACGACGCTGACCGGCACGGTGCCGTCGCGCTGGGGTATCCGCGGGACCGAAGACCTGGGCGGCGGGCTCAAGAGCCTGTTCGTGCTCGAGTCCGGCTTTGCGCCGGATTCCGGCAGCGCCAACCAGGGCGGCCGCCTGTTCGGCCGCCAGGCGCTGGTAGGCTTGTCCGGCCAGTGGGGTCAGGTGGCCCTGGGCCGGCAGTACACCATGCTGTTCTGGGCCACGCTGGACCCGGACATCCTCGGGCCCAATGTATTCGGCTCCGGCTCGCTCGACAGCTACCTGCCGAATACGCGCGCCGACAACGCGGTCTCGTACAAGGGCACCTTCGGCGGCTTCACGGTGGGCGCGACGTACAGCTTCGGACGCGACTCGGTCAACGCCGGCCCGAGCCCTTCTGGCGCAAATTGCGCGGGAGAGAACCCGGCCAACCACACGCAATGCCGCGAGTGGTCCGCGCTGCTGCAGTACGACAACAAGACATGGGGCGTGGGCGCGGCCTACGACTCGCTGCGCGGCGGCCCCGGCGCGTTCGCAGGCCTGACCAGCAGCAGCCTGCGCGATGACCGCCTCTCGCTCAACGGCTACATGCTGCTGTCCAAGGCCAAGCTCGGCGCCGGCGTGATCCGCCGCGACAACCAGGGCAGCCCGACGCCGCGCAGCGACCTCTGGTACGCCGGCATGGCCTACGACATCACGCCCGCGTTCACGCTGGCTGGCCAGCTCTACTACCTCAAGTATCACAACAGCGACAACAAGGCGATGCTGTACGCGCTGCGCGGCACCTATGCCTTCTCCAAACGCACCTCGGTGTACGCCACCGCGGGCTATATCGACAATGGCGGGCAGTCGGCCCTGTCGGTGAGCGGCGGCGCGCCTGGCTCCAATCCGAAGCCGGGCGGCTCGCAGCTGGGCGCGATGCTCGGCATCAAACACACGTTCTGAGCGCCAGGGCGCCGGCAGGCGCCTGCCGGGCCGCGGCCCGGCATGAAGTCAATCGAGAGGGGGTATCCCATGAAGTCCGCAATCCGCATCCTGCTTGCCGCCATGGCGGCGACAAGCGCCCTGCTGGCGCCCGCCGCGAGCCACGCGCAGGCCTATCCCGCCAAGCCCATCACGCTGGTGGTGGCCTATCCCGCCGGCGGCGATACCGACGTGCTGGCCCGCCTGATCGCCGAGAAGCTGTCCGCACGGGTGCATCAGTCGGTGGTGGTCGAGAACCGCACGGGCGCCGCCGGCACCATCGGCAGCGCCTACGTGGCCAAGGCCCCGGCCGACGGCTATACGCTGCTGGTCGCGCCCAATACCGTGGCCATCGCGCCGCTGGTGCTCAAGAGCGGCACCGGTGCCGCCTACGACGTGCGCGCCGACTTCACGCCAGTGGCGCAGCTTGGCGTGCAGTCGCTGTTCGTGGTGGTCGGCAAGGGCACCGGCATCACCAGGCTGCCGGACCTGGTCGCGCGCGCCAGGGCGGGCAGCCTGCAGACGTACGCGAGCCCGGGCAACGGCTCGCCGATGCATATCCTGGGCGAGCTGTTCAACAAGGCTGCGGGCGTGAAAATCTCGCAAGTGCCCTATCGCGGCACCGCGCCGGCGGTGGTCGACGTACTGGGCGGCCAGGTGCCGATGACGTATATCACGCTGGGCGCGGTATCCCAGTACATCGGCACCGGCAGCATCGTGCCGCTGGCGGTGGCGGACCTGAAGCGCTCGCCGTTCGCGCCCAACGTGCCGACGCTCGCCGAGCTTGGCTACAAGGATGTGGAAATTGGCGCGTGGCAGGCGCTGCTGGCCCCGAAGGGGCTGCCGCCCGAGCTGGTGAAGACGCTGAACGCCCACGTCAACGACATCCTGAAGATGCCTGACGTGGTGGCGCGCATGGCCACCATCGCGGTCACGCCCGTGGGTGGCGAGCCGGCCGTGCTCGGCAAGCTGATCGCGTCGGACGCTACGCGCTACAGCAAGATCGTGAAGGAGTTCGGCATCCAGGCCGACTGAGCCTCGCCGCTGCCGATGCGGCGTGGAACACGGGCCCGCCTTGCGCGGGCCCGTTTGCGTCAGCGCTGGCCGAAGCTGGCGCCGAAGAACAGGTCCTTGTACTCGCGCGGCTGCGAGCGCCAGTATTGCCTGGGCGCGTGGACCTGCGCGCCGAGCTTCGCCGCCGCGTGCCATGGCCAGCGCGGATCGTAGAGCATGGCGCGCGCCAGCGAGACCACATCCGCCTCGCCGTTGGCGATGATGGCCTCGGCCTGCTCGGGTTCGGTGATCAGGCCCACCGCGATGGTCGGCAAGCCCACTTCGGCCTTGACCCGCTGCGCGTAGGGAACCTGGTAGCCCGGTCCGAGCTTGATGGCCTGCTGCGGCGAAACGCCGCCGGTGGTCACGTGGATGGCCGCGCAGCCGCGCGCCTTGAGCGCCCTGGACAGCGCCACGGTGCCGTCGATATCCCAGCCGCCCGGCACCCAGTCCGTGGCGGAGATGCGTACCCACACCGGCTTGTCGGCCGGAAACGCGGCGCGCACGGCGTCGAACACTTCGAGCGGGAAGCGCATGCGGTTTTCCAGGCTGCCGCCGTATTCGTCGTCGCGCTTGTTGGCCAGCGGCGAGAGGAACTGGTGCAGCAGGTAGCCGTGCGCGGCGTGGATCTCGATGCCGTCGAGGCCAAGGCGCGCGGCACGCTGCGCGGCGGCCACGAAGTCTTGCCGGATCTTGTCCATGCCGGCGCGGTCGAGCGCCTGCGGCGGATCTTCACCCTCGGCGTGCGGCACCGCGGATGGCGCCAGCGTCTTCCAGCCACGCGGCTCGTCGGGACGGATCTGGCTGCCGCCATCCCACGGCGCCTGGCTCGACGCCTTGCGCCCGGCATGGGAAATCTGGATGGCAATGGCGATCGGCGCGTGCGCTCGGGCCGCGGCAATCACCTTGCCCAGCGCGGCTTCGTTGGCATCCGAGTAGAGGCCCAGGTCCTGCGGCGTGATGCGCCCTTCCGGCGATACCGCCGAGGCCTCGATGATCAGCAGCCCCGCGCCGGACAGCGCGAGCTGGCCGAGATGGATCATGTGCCAGTCGCCGGCCGATCCGTCTTGCGCCGAGTACTGGCACATGGGTGCAATGGCGATGCGGTTTTCGAGCCGCAGGTTTCCGATCGAAAGCGGCTGGAACAATTGACTCTGGCTCATGGGGCACGGCTCCTTGCGGTCTGTGGCATGCGCGGCAGGCGCCGCACGCGCGTCTCGGGCGTCCCGGCCATTCTAGAACGGCTGCGTTTTCCGCGTCGGCGCGCGAAGCAGATGCTGCCGCTATGGCGCGCGCCCCGCGCCGGGCAGAGGCGGCAGGCCCAGCATGCCGAGCACCGGCCTGACCGCGCCCTCGAGCAGCGCGCGCTGCGGATTGATCCGCGCCAGCACGCGCACGCCGAGCAGCACCGCCAGCAGCTGGGTCGCGGCATCCTCGGCCGGCAGCACCTGCGGGACCTCGCCACTGGCTTGCCCCGCCGTCATGCAGCGCTGGAAGAAACGCTTGAGCTGGTCCAGCTCGGCGACGATGGCGCGCTGCAGTTCCTCGTCCTCGGGCGTCGACTCCACCGCCGCGTTGACCAGCATGCAGCCGCGATGGTGCTCGTCGGCGAGCGAGCGCTCGACGATCTCGCCGAAGAAGGCGGCAATCGCATGGCCCGGCGGCAACGCCGACTCCAGCCGGTCGATCCGGTCATGCAAGGTCTTGCCCAGGTAGTGTTCCAGCGCGCGCCGGTATAGACCGCGCTTGTCGCCGAAGGCGTTGTAGAGGCTGGGCTGCGTCAGGCCAGTCAGCCGCACCAGGTCGCGCGTGGAGGTGGCCTCGAAACCCTTGGCCCAGAAGGCATCTCCGGCGGCGTCCAGTACCTGCTGCTCATCGAATCCGCGCGGTCGCGCCATGGTGGTTCCTTGCCGTGTGATCAGGTGACGTGGTTTGCATCTGGGAACGAAGGGAATGACGTTTTCTATCGTTCGCAACAGAACGATTATATATCGATTGATACATAACACAAGACGGCCGCCCTGTCTGCCGGGTGCCCGGGCGAAGCCGCTGTTTGATCAAATGATCGAAAGCCGGTCCCGGGCGGCATGCTGCGGCGTGCGTCGGCGTGCGTCCGGGCGGGGCGACGCAGTGGCCGCGTGGTGCACTACGCCGGACTGGCGCATGGCTGGCGCAGCGGCCCCGTCGAAGAACTGGCCCCGGACCGGTTCGCCGCCGGCGGCGGCATCGAAGTCAAGGCCGTGCCGCTGAGCGCGGACATCGGCGAAGAAGCCGTCCGGCGCGCCCGCTCGCGCCTGGGCGAAGACCGCTACCGGCTGCTGACCAACAACTGCGAGCACTTCTGCTCGTGGTGCCTCTACGGCGAGAGCCACAGCGAACAAGTGCAGCGATGCCTGGCGCGTCCGCTGATGGCGCTGCGGCTGCTGGGTGCCATCGCCGCGACGTGGTGCCGCGGCCTGCGGGCCGCGCGCCCCGATGCCGTCGCCATGCCCGCCTGATGCCCGCCTGATGCCCGCCTGTTAGCGCGCGCCGCTCAGGCCATATGGGTGGCGCCCGGCTGGGCGCTGCGCTCGCCCGCCGTGACGTGGGCGATGGCGTCGAGCACTTCGCTCACTTCCGGCACCACGCCTTTCGCGCCGACGGACACCGACTGCCCCGGCGTGCTGATGCCGAAATGCTGGCTGTCGGTCACGGTAAACAGCATGACCGAGGGCTTGCCCAGCGCATCCGCCAGATGGACGAAACCCGTGTCCGTGCCGACCACCAGGGCCGCGGCATCGACGCGTTGCGCGCATTCGGTGATGGTCATGCGCGGCAGCACCTCCGCGCCCGGGATTTCCGCGGCCAGTGCTTCGGATTCCGCGCGCTCGGCCGGCGACCCCCACGGCAGCTGGATCTTGTAGCCGCGGCCCGCCAGTTCCCGGCCCACGGCAATCCACCGTTGCGCCGGCCATTTCTTGGCCTCGACCGAGGTGGCATGGAAGAGCATCGCGCGCGCAATGCCGTCAGCGTTCAGCGGCGTGGCGGGCGCGGGCACGCGCAAGGCATAGTGCTCGGCGGCATCGATCGGGTATCCCAGCGCGTTGGCGACCACCATGCGCATCTTGTAGCGCGCCGTGGCATCGCCATGCGGCCCGAAGATCTGCGTATAGGCAAAGACGGCGCGCGCCTCGCCGAGGTATTCGGCCGCGTAGCCGAGCCGGCGGCGCGAGCGCGCAAGCCAGGCCACGATGGCGCTCTTGTAGACGCCATGCACGTCCACCACCACGTCGTACTTTTCCCGGCGCAGCTGCCAGAGCGCGCCGATGATGGCACGCAGGTCGGCCCAGCTGCGCGACTTCTTGAAGCCGCGCAGCGGCGGTGCGATCACGCGATCCACGTCCACGGCCCAGCGCGGGATATCCGCGCAGGAAGCGTCCGCCACCCAGTCGATCTTGGCCTCGGGGTAGGCGCGGCGCAGGTCGGACACCAACGGCAATGTGTGGACCATGTCACCCAGCGAGGTGATCTTGATGACGAGAATGCGTTTCATGGGCGGTTCGGATAGCGGAGGAACGGGCCGGGAGCCGGCGAGGCCGTAGTATGCACCAGCACCCCAGCCGGCGCACCCCCGCGGCGGGCGCCCGGTCGCCCGGCCTAAGCCCAGACCGCCGGGCTCGCCACCACCGTGGCAAAACGGTCGTTCAGCGCGACCAGCGCCCCCCGGTGGACCTCGTGGGCCGCAAGCGGCGCGCCGCCCAGAGGATCGGGCAGGTCACGCGTGGCGCAGGCCGAGGCGACCACGGTCGTGCGATAGCCGTGGTCGAGTGCCGAGCGCACCGTGGCGCTGATGCACATATGGGTCTGGAAGCCGCCCACGATCAGCTCCTTGCGCCCGAGCCTTTCCAGCAGCGCCGCCAGCGTGGTGCCGGCGAAACTGTTCGGCAGGCTCTTGACCACGGTGTGCTCGCCCGCGCCCGGCTCGAGCCCTTCGATGATCGCAGCATAAGGACCTTCCGGATCGAAAGCGCCGCCGCTGCCGGGCCGTCCGTGATGCACCACGTGCACCACAGGGCTGCCGTGGCGCCGCGCCAGCGCCAGCAGATCGGCGCAGGCAGCGGTGGCGGCAGGCATGCCGGTCAGCGGCAGCTTGCCGTCCACATACTCGCGCTGGTGGTCCACCAGCACCAGCGTGGCGGCCTCCCAGGCCGAAGGGGCGCGGCTGGCGCCGGCAAGGTCGAGCAGGGTAAAGGGGGTGGACATCGTGACTCCTTTCTTGCGTGCAGTGTGCAGATGGCGGCCCCGCCGGGGCCGGCAGGCGCCGTCCTGGCGTCTACCGTGCAGGCGATGATAGGCCGCGCTATCCTGTTCGGCAATTCTCAATCCGCTCACATTCACTGTGCAAAAACGTTCACTGCATTGGGACGACCTGCTGACCTTGTCCACGCTGATCCGTACCGGCAACTACTCGGCCTGCGCGCGCGAACTGGGTGTGACGCACGCCACCGCAATCCGTCGCATCCGGCGGCTGGAGAGCGCGCTCGGCAAACCGGTGGCGACGCGCACCGAAGGCGCTTTCGCCCTGTCGGCCGCCGGGCGCGCGGCGCTGGCGGCAGCGCAGCAGATGGAAAATTCGGCCGAGCGCCTGCTGCGCGAGGTGGAGGATGCGGGCGCGGGCGTCTCCGGCGTGGTCAGCATCGCCTGCACGGCGGCGCTCGGCAGTCACTTCCTCACCCCGCGTTTGTCCACGCTGTACCGCGCCCACCCGCAGCTCGAAGTCAGGCTGGAGACGGACAACCGCATCGCCAGCCTGGCGCGGCGGCGCGCGCACCTGGCGGTACGGCTGGCGCGGCCGCAGGAACACGACGTGATTGCGCAACGCGCGGGCAGCATGGGATTCGGCCTCTATGCGCCGGCGCGGGCGGCCGATGCGGGACCCTGGCCGCAAGCCGAGCTCGCGGCCGCGCCGCTATGCGGGCTGCTCGACGAAGGGCTTGCGCTGCCGGAATCGGAATGGACGCACAGGGCCGCCGCGCGTACCGGTTTCCAGTCGAACAATATGCTGGCGGTGCACGAGGCGATCTGCAGCGGGCTTGGCATCGGGCTGTTGCCGCACTACCTGGCGCGCGGCGATGCGCGGCTGGCGCTGGTGCGCGAAGTGCCCGAAGTGGTGCGGGAGATATGGCTGGCCTATCCGCAGGAGTTTCGCGGCGCGTCGCGCTTCCGGCCGGTGATCGAGTGGCTTGCGCACACGCTTGAGACCTGCCCCTGAGATGACGGGCCAAAGCAAACGCCCGCCATGCGGCGGGCGTTTGCTTCGTCGGGACCGCGCGCTCAGGCAGGCATGGCTTGCGCGCCGCGGGCGGACCCCGGGGCGGCTACCGAAGCGGTCAGCAGGTCGGCCGCGGCCTCGATCCGCTGCGGTGCGCCGAACAGCCGCGCCACCACAAGTCCGCTCTGCAGCGCACCGAGCACAGCCTGCGCCATCGATTGCGCCGATATCGCGGCAGCCGTCTGCTGCGTGGCGTACACGCTCTCGAACAGGCGCGTGAGCCAGGATTCGTTCACGCGATAGTACTCCTTGAGCACCCGGTGCACGGGTTCCGGCAACATCAGCGCCTCGGTCGACAGCATGCCGACCAGGCAGATGCCGTCGCCGCCCGCCGAATCCAGCCACGGCTTCAGGAATTCGCGCGCCTGCGCTTCCGGCGGCAGGGCCGCGTCGATGTGGCGCACGCGTTCGCACACGCGGGCGCTGTATTCCGTCACGGCAGCCTCGACCAGGTCTTCCTTGGACGGGAAGTGGTAGTGGATGCTGGAGGTCTTCACACCCACTCGCTCGGCCAGGTCACGATAACTGAAGCCATTGAAACCCCGCTGACCGACCAGCACCAGCGTGTGCTCGAGCAGTTGTTCGCGTACGGATCGGGTTGTCATATGGCATGCATCCGCATTTCGGCGGACCCTCTTGACGTCGTTCAGAACAAAAACAGATCACACGGCGAAGGGACCGGAAACGCCGGCCGTTCGCCGCGTGCCCCGCTCCCGACTGCGGAAGCGGGCACCTTGACTTCGCTCAGGCGTTGGCGCCTTCGGTGAAGACATCGAACTTGCCGGTGCGGGCGCCATCGGTGAAGGCATCGCGGTTGCCGCTGCGCGCGCCATCGGTATAGCCGTCGCGGTTGCTGATGCGCGCCGGGCTGGCCGATACGCCGACGCGGTCCAGGCCGGCCACGATACGGGCGCCGTCGGTGTACGGGTCGAACTTGCCTACGCGGGCGCCATCGGTGAACGCGTCGCGGTTGCCGTTGCGGGCGCCGTCGGTGAAGGCGTCGCGGCTGCCGTTGCGCGCCGGGCTGGCCGACACGCCGACGCGGTCCAGGCCGGCCACGATACGGGCACCTTCGGTGTACGGGTCGAACTTGCCGGTGCGGGCGCCGTCGGTGAAGGCGTCGCGGTTGCCGTTGCG
>NZ_JBFRFX010000019.1:0-138208 GCF_052115045.1 Cupriavidus sp. 2TAF22 | reverse complement strand
CTTCAAAGACAAGGCCGGCAAGGAGGTGCGCGACGCCGCGCTCTACTACACGGCGCTCAGCCTGGCCGACAACGGCTTCTATCCGCTGGGCCCCTCCGGCGTGCATTGCGGCATTCACTACGTCCAGGCGATGGCCAACACGCTGTCGCTGGACGAAGGCATGGGTGCCATCGCCAAAGGCGAGGTCGTCGCTTATCAGSTCAACCGCGACTACCCCACCGTCCCCGGCATCGCGACAGTGCCCATGTCCAACGGCTCGGTGCAGGCACCGTTTAGCAGCGGCTTCGTCCTCACTCGCCACACACTCGAATACCCGGCGGGCAACAAGCTGACCTACTTCTGTCTGGCCATGCACCTGCGCTCGTTTAGCGACTACGAGCGCCTGGGTGCCAAGGTCAAGCGCCCGGAYTACTGGCCGGCAACCGTCTACCGCGTGGCGCAGAAAGCGGATCACAAACAAGCCAGCCCCAAGCAGGCAGCCGCGTCGGGCGCAACCGCACAAGCGGTCTTGGGCCTGCGCATCTGTTCGCTACCCAATCCCAAGGGCACCATCCTCGGCATCCTGCCCCGMGGRGCCCGCWTCACCGCCGTCGAACGCAGCGCGGACAAGAATTGGGTCAGGATCCGYAGCKTGATCGAGGGCACTATTGYCCCTCCAACTACTGGCCAAATCGAGCCGCTGGGCGGCGCAGAGCGTGGCTGGGTGCCGCTCAGCCATCTGGAGCCGCAAGGCAAGGCCCCCGAAATCTTCGACAGCGTGGTCACGCCCAARTCCGCCATCGCCATCAAGGCTGGCGCCTTGCTCGGCCACCTGGGGGARTACCGGCGAATCAAGGATCCTGGCCAGGACAGGGTGATCCTGCAYCAGGAGATCATTGCCGGTCCTGAATTGAGTGGCTTCCTCGCCAAGAGCCGGGCGGCCGCGGCATCGGCCAAGTTGCMGGAGAAGACACTGCTGCGCGTGGCGCCGAAGGCGCCACTGTGCAACCCGGTGCTGGCCGAGGCCAAGGCCGGCTTGCTTGCCGCSAACACCCTCGTGGAGCTGGACGGCACTCCGCATGAGGATGCCCTCTACGTGAAGGTCAGGCCGGTGCAGACCCTGCAGTGGATCGAGCGCAAGGCAGCGTTGCCCAAGGGCGCCAAGGAGGCGAGCCTGTTCCGGTACGGCAACGGCGTGCCGTATGCGGCGAGGGATATTGTCCGACCGCCCAAACAGGGCACCGTTGGCAAGCCGGGCGCCACGCTCTATCGGGGCATCCTGGTGGCTGCGGCTGCCGGTGCCCCCGTGTGGATCACCAGAGCGGCCTATGACGCAATACCGACCTTGGGCAAAGGCGATCGAGGCAAGCTACTGGTGGCCGATCTGGAACAGGGCTGGCCGGTTTTTCCCCTGACGTTTGTCGCCAACGGTCCCATCAACGGCCCGTATCCCCAGCGCTTCGACATTGCAACACTGACGCAGTCAAGGCCGGCCGCGCCGGATCCCACTAAGCTACCCACCACCTTCGCCCTGGACGAAACCGGCAAGCGCTGGTGGCAGGTGCAGATCAGCGACGACACCACCACCGCTATCGGCTGGGCTGGGGAAGTGGGCCATACCGGCATCACCCTGCATTCACCGCATGAGTGGGTGGACTTCAAGCTGATCGAGTCCAAGCCAACGGGCGAAGGCTACGGCAACATCTTCACGACCGCGGCCCAAATGGCTGCGTTCCAGGGCGGCGAGCTGGCGCTCACCGATGCGCAACTCGACGGCTCCATGCGCGAGGTCTTCGCCAGCCTCGATACCATCCCCGATCACCGCCTGACCCTGGGGGAACTGCGGGCTGCCCAGCGCAGCCGCGGCAAGCTCGGCGAGCTATCGCGGCTGATCATTCGCTACCCGAGCGAATGGAAGGCCGACCCGGCGAGCTGGGATGCCTGGGACAAGAACGTGCCGCGCTCAGCCCGGCCCGCGTGGCAGAGCGAGAAGGCGCGGATTGCCAAGCTGGTGTGGTGGGATGCCGTGGCGGGGAGGGTGGAGGGTTTTCCTGTCGATCCGTTTGTGTTTCACATCCATCCCGTGGCAGTGGTTGGGAACTTCATGCGATTTTCTGCAACGCGGCTTTCAGAGAAGGGGATGTGGTTCATTTACAAGCAGGAGTCAACTCCCGGGACTTCAGAGAAACTGCATTGGCCGGGCTGGGCGAGTGGGGTAACGCTAGGGCCCGGTTACGACATGAAAGAGCGCAGCACCTCCAGCATAAAGCGCGACATGGTCGCCATCGGTATTAAGGAATCTACGGCGATTGCAATCTCGGCTGCATCAGGCCTGGGAGGCAGTGAGGCTCTCAAATTTGCCAAGGATAATTCCGCTCTCATTATCCTGACGGAGGCTCAGGAGTTCGCGTTGCTACGTCACGTAGTTCCAGGCTACGAAAACATGGTGAAAACGGCAATTCATGTCGACCTTGATCAAAACGAATTTGATGCCATCACTTCTTATGCTTACAACCCAGGAGATAGTTGGGCAAAGGTTGTATCGTTCATAAATGACGGAAAAATTGAAGAAGCTATGGCGATCATAAGGAAAAATATCTACTCAGGCGGCAAGATTGCTACCGGCCTGGTAAAAAGGCGAGAAGATGAAACAAAGCTTTTTCTTCATGGCGTGTATGAATACCATGGAGCCCCAATAAGCTAGCACAAAACCAATAATGAAACACATACCATCAATCATTTTTTTTGCAAAATTAGTATTATGCGCATTAATTTTTTTCCGCATTTTGATTTTTCCTGCGGCTGCAGGGGGAAAAAAAAATGAGCCAATACCATCAAGCCTCGCCGGAAGATGGGAGGTATCAGAGGTGCACGTAAACATGGAATCCGGACGCACAATGCACTACGGCTGGAACTCTCCGTCGCTCCGATGGAGAATTTTTAATTTTAATGCCAAAAAGATCTCAAGTGACACCTCGGAGGATGTTGTAGCATGCAACAACCCCACTGCAACTCTCAGGCGATTGAGAGTCGACGACCTAATTAAGTTAAGTTTCGGTGGCTACGGGATTAATTCCGGCGACTCTCCTATCAAAGACTATAGATTGGGACTTGCAAATAACCTCAAAGCCGATGTTATCGTAATTCACTGCAAATCTGGAGTATGGAATGGCTCTATCGCTACGCCTCATCTTTCGCCAGACGGGGGGCCTCCTGGATCCTGGCTGTTTCTTCTCAGCAAGAAAAGGATGGTTATGCGCTGGTATGATCAAACAATATTGGTATTGTCGAAGCTCCCCTCCAACGCAAAACCCTCGCCGTCGTTCCATTGCGACAAAACCAAGCTCAATGCGGAGCTCGCGATTTGCCACTCGTTCGAACTTTCCGGCCTCGATAAGAGCATCGCCTTTGGATATCAGTTGCTCGTAGAACAGGAGCGGAGAATTTCAGGTGCCACGACCGAAATACGTCAACAACAACGCTCATGGTTAGAAGAACGTAATGCCTGCGACAAAAACGAAGCATGCATTCTTGCCACCATGAGGGAAAGACTTGAATGGCTCAGATCAAAGGTCCCTTGAGACGGCCGAACCGTAACAATCGTCCTTGTCACTCAGCCTGATAGCCTTCTCATTCGGGCCCAGTACTACGTCGAGTCCTCCGCTAACGGTCCCCCAGCATGCACTGAACGCTATTACTTGCTGAGTCAGAGTGCCGAGGCAGTCAGGCCAATCACTAAGGCCCACCGTTCTTGCACGGCACCAGAGCCTGGCATCAATTAGTCGCCGCCCCTGCATATGAATCCAGCATATTTTTGGAGTTGGCCCCACGAAGCCCGTCGTCCTTGCCGGCTATCGTCATTCCAATTTACGGTGCCGGCGCGGTCGTCAGCAGCGGTACCAATGTCAATTTCAGTGACAGTGCCGTGAGACAGCGGGAATACTGTGCAATAGAAAATTATCGCCATGACGGAAGACACTATCGCAGGATAGTTCGGCAATCGCGTCGACTACACCAAGGTCGAGGTACACCGCGACCAATGGAGGTTGAAAACAGATACTTGTCGACGAAATGTCGCCGCCAGCAGCAATAGCCACGCCCGCGAATTTCTGATTATTCTGATTGAAATGGGTCATCTGATGGCCTATATAGTTCATCTGAAATCCATTGCGAACGGAGAAGAGGAACGTCATGGCAGGATGTGGAAGCCCCGATTGTCTGACCTGCCGCGCCGTGCGGGTTCCCGTACAGCCCACGACAGATCCACCCCCCCGTCTTTGATGAGCAACTGTGGCTGTTAGGCAAAGATGGCGAGCCTGCCCTGTCACTTGCCTTACAGCGTCCTGCTTGATGATGGCAGCAGGCGAACCGGTGTCACTGACAGCAACGGCTGTACCGAACGAATCGTTACGTATCGCCCCAGTTCCATCCTCTCCCTCACGTTGACACCGCCGCTCATTGCGCAAGAGGCAGCATGTTGCGCCACAGAACATGGCGATGGGCGATCAACAGACAGGATATATATCAACAATCAGAGCAACTCGGTCGCAACAACCAATAACAACAATGTAGGGACGTCCAAAGTCACAGTGTCATTGCCGGAAGGTACCGAACGCGGCCTTACCGCGGAAGAAATTGCCATGGCACGTACGGTGTTCGGCAACGGGATTGACTACACCCAGGTCAGAGTTCACCACGGCGGCTGGTGGTTATTCATGGGAAAGCAAGACCCCACAACCGCAGTCACGCCGAACGGGGAGATGTACTTCCCTTCGGCCATTTACCGAGATGACTTCGCAGGCGCCGACGACAGGGGTCGTGCGTTGTTCATGCATGAGCTGGCGCATGTCTGGCAATACCAGATGGGCTATGGCATCAAACGCAATGCCCTCACTGTCACGAGCCGAGGCGCATCCGCCTATGGCTACAGCCTGACACCCACCAGTCGCCTGAGCGACTTCAACATGGAGCAGCAGGGCAACATCATGTCCGACTACTACATGATCTGCATACTGAGGCGGCCACAGCATGCATACAATCCACAGATGAGCTCAGAGTTGCTATACAACGTCATGACGCCCTTCGTGAACCCGCGCGACAAGAGCCACCTCCCGAAATAACCCAAGGCGCCCATGAACATTCATCGCATTGTAGTGAGCTGCCTTTTGGCTGGCGGTCCGGTCGTGAGCCATGCGGATACCTCCCTTTGGCCTCCATCACTGGACATCAAGCAGATGGGAGACATTCCTGTCGCCTGCTTGCCGAAGGAGGCTAGCACGAGCATCGGATTGCAGGTCGCTGCCGTTGCAGAGATAGCCTCAGGCTGGCCACCGAAAGAATGGGCCATTGAGCTAATGCCGGGTATGAAGCCTTTGATCTTGCGTCCCGGCGATTGCGTCTTTTATGGCCGGCCATTGAGAGGCTACAAGGAGATCGGCGGGTCAAAACCACTTGAGGCAGGAAACACGTATGGTTTTGCATTCCGTCAAACCGGGCAGACTGGCAGCAGATACGTTGGCATCTTCTGCGTTCAACCACGCCCTGATGGTCATCGCGTCTTCCTGTCCTACGTAGACCATCCCGACGGAACGACTACGTATCCCGCATGTGGTCGTTACATCGGTAACCCACCGGCCGCCGATGGCATTGTTCCGCCAGATACGCCTCAGCCATAACCAATTCTGCAAGCTCTCAGGGTAATGGGTGATATCGCGAGCCAGGAAGTGTGAGCACCGGATCGTCCTTGCTCGATGCGCCGGCTCGCGACAGCACAACCTCGCCACTAGCGTGCATGGTGTAGCGAATACAATCTCGTGCGGTGGTGGCCACGGGTCATCGAGCAGTCCGAAGGCATCAAAGGCGGTACAGCCTTCAAGGTTCCCTTCAATTTCTCGGGCAAGGGACAGTTCGAGCAGGTCAAGCTCTAGAACCGCGGCGACAAGCACCGACAGCACACCAACAAAAAGCCCCGCGGGTCCATCAACCCGCGGGGCTCCAAAGTTCAAGCGGCCTCTCGACCCAACCGCTCAAACCCAATCGCAAACCTCAATCCGTCGCATACCGGGGCGACCGAGGTCCGAACAGAATGCTCCCCGGATGCCCGGCCGACAGCAGTCGCGTGCTTGTCACGCCGGCTACCTTGTGCCCGGCTTCGGTGACGCTGTTGAGCACCTGCTTGACCGCCGCGGCCACCAGCGCGCCGATCAGCCCGCCGCCGCTGTTGCCCTGATCATCCGTCGCCGACGCGCTGCCGCTCCACAGCGTGGCGCCGGTCTTCAAGTCGACCAGCTTGGCGCTCGCGGTGACGACCGTGATGCTGTTGATGACCACGTACGAGGTGCCGTACTTCGATACCGTGACGTAGAGCGCGGCGTCGGCACCAAAGATCTCGCGCAGCTTGGCCGGTGCGACCTGGTGGATGTCGCCGGGAGTGGTGAGGCCGTTCTGCTTGAAGGTTTCGTCCACCAGCGTCACGGGCAGCACGTAGTAGCCGGACTCTGCCAGCGGGTAGGTGACCTGGGACAGCATGCTGTAGGTCGCCTTCACTTCGGGCGATTCGTTCAGCGGCGGCAGGACCACGATGGAGCGCGGGCGGCTGGCCTTGAACGCGGCGTAGTCGACGTTCTGTCGCGGCGCGGCGCAGCCGGCGGCCAGCACGGTGACCGCCGTGGCGGCAAAAAGGCGTTTGAACATGGGCTTCATTTCTTTTCTTCACCCCGCTTGACGTTCTTCATCAGGAAGTCGACATAGGTGGCCGACTCGGGGAACAGGGTCTTCTCGGTCTGGAATTCCTGCACCATCTGATCGTCTTTGCCGATGTCGGCGTACAGCAGGCCCAGGTGTGCGTGATAGCCCGGCGGCGGCGTGGCGCCGGCGGCCACGATCTTCTGCATGTCGCGCTCGAGCGCTTCGATCTGTGCCTGCTTGGGCTCGCCCTTGAAGTATTGGTAGACCTGGGGCTGGTAGCTTTCCCATTGGTACAGGGTCTTGGGCGACGCGCATCCGGCCAGCAGAACGCTTCCCGTCAAGGCCAGCGCCACCAGGCGCCACGGCCGATACTGCTTTGGCTTTTTGACTTCTTTCACTGCTTCTTCTCCTCTTCGACAATCAGACCGGCTTTACGGATTGCCGGGCTTCCACGCGCCGCTTTCGATGCCGGTGATCAGGTTGGTGACCGCTTCGCGCATGGCGAGGTCGAGCACCTTGCCGTTGAGCGTGGAGTCGTAGCTCTGCGTGCCGCCGAAGCCGATGATTTCGCGGCTGGACAGCGCGTACTCGCCGGCGCCCTGGCTGGAGAACACGACTTCCGAGGTGGTGATGTTGACCACGTTCAGTGCGACCTTGGCGTAGGCCACCTGCGACTTGCCGCGACCGAGGATGCCGAACAGTTGCTGGTCGCCGACTTCCTTGCGGCCGAATTCGGTCACGTCGCCCGTGATCACGTAGTCGGCGCCCTTCAGGCGCTGCGCCTGGCTTTTGATGGCTGCCTCGCGCCTGATCTCTTCCATGTTGTCGCGGTCGAGCACGTTGAAGCGGCTGGTCTGCTGCAGGTGCGTGATCAGCACGGTCTTGGCCTGGCCGCCGAGGCGGTCGATGCCGTCCGAGAACACGCCGCGCATGTAGCTGGAGCGGTTGTCGAACTTGCCCACGGCGATCGGGGTGCGCACGCCGGCGTATGGGCGGCTGGCGCTTTCCACCTTCGCCACGGGGAGCGCGGTCGATGTTTCCGTGGCGCAGCCACCGAGCAGAGCCAGCAGGGCCGCCGCCCCGAGCAGATGCATTGCATTCGCTTTTTTCACTAAGACTTCTCCTATCGATTGCCCCTTGAAACAAGGGATTTCCGCTTTGCGGGCCGGGTGCGGAAATCCAGTCACCCGAAAAGGGTAACGGCAATCGACAAGCAAGTACTCACCCTTCGACGGTTGGGTGTACAAGGGCAACGCGCAGCGCCTGCGGCCGCGCGGCTCTCTGCAAGCTGCGGTGAAATCTCTGCGTCGATCGCCTAGACTGAAGCAGCCATCAAGGCGCAAGCGGGCCGGGCTGCGATGCACCGGGCTCGCGGCCGGCGTGCAGCGTGGCGCCCATGTCTTGAAGACGATACCGATGATGGCCTGCTCGCATGGATGCGTTTTGTAGCAACGACGCGACACGCCGCGACGTGTCGTAAGAGCAGTCTTATGCAACGGACCAACCGAGAGAAAATACTCGTGGAACCTGCAAACCAGTCCAGCCATTCGTGGCTCTGGCTCATCCTGCTGCTCCCCTATATCGCCCTGCTGTGGCTGCCGTTCTACAACGATACGCAGCCTTCGTTCGCGGGCTTTCCGTTCTTCTACTGGTACCAGTTCCTTTGGGTGCCGCTCACCTCGCTGCTGATCTACATCGTCTACCGGTGCGTGAAATGAACGAGGTCCCGCCTGTCGATCCGGTGGCGATGACGGTCTTCGTCGCGTTCTTCGTGCTGGTCACGGTGGTCGGGTTCTTCGCGGCGCGCTGGAAGCGCGGGGACCTGACGCAGTTGCACGAGTGGGGGCTCGGCGGGCGGCAGTTCGGCACGCTGATCACGTGGTTCCTCGTGGGCGGCGATTTCTATACGGCCTACACGGTGATCGCGGTGCCGGCGCTGGTGTATTCGGTGGGCGCGTACGGCTTCTTCGCGCTGCCTTACACGATCATCGTCTACCCGTTCGTGTTCGCGGTGATGCCCAGGCTGTGGCAGATCGCGCATGCGCACAACCACATCACCGCGGCGGACTTCGTGTATGCGGAGTACGGCGGCAAGCTGCTGCCGGCCGCGGTGGCGCTCACCGGCATCGTGGCGACGATGCCGTATATCGCGCTGCAGCTCGTGGGCATGCAGGTGGTGATCAAGGGGCTGGGCGTGACGGGCGAGGCGCCGCTGATCGTGGCGTTCGTGATCCTGGCGCTCTACACGTACACGAGCGGGCTGCGCGCGCCGGCGATGATCGCCTTCGTGAAGGACATCATGATCTATATCGTGGTGATCGCGGCGGTGTGGCTGATCCCGTCCAGACTCGGCGGCTACGGTCACGTGTTCGAGGCGGCGGACCAGTTCTTCCAGGCCAAGGGCGGGGTCACGGGCATCATCCTCCAGCCGTCGCAGTACACGGCGTACGCGTCTCTGGCGCTGGGCTCGGCGCTGGCTGCCTTCATGTACCCGCACACGATGACGGCGGTGCTGTCGTCGTCGTCGGCCGCCACCGTGCGCAAGAACGCCATCCTGCTGCCGGCCTACACGCTGCTGCTGGGACTGATCGCGCTGCTTGGCTACATGGCGATCGCGGCCGGCGTGCACGTGAGCTCGCCGTCGGACGTGGTGCCCACGCTGTTCGGCAAGCTGTTCCCGGCGTGGTTCGTCGGCTTCGCGGCGGCGGCCATCGCGATCAGCGCGCTGGTGCCCGCGGCCATCATGTCGATCGGCGCGGCGAACCTGTTCACGCGCAACCTGTGGCGCCCGATGGTCTCGCCGGACATGTCGTCTTCCGCGGAGGCCTCGACGGCGAAGATCGTCTCGCTCGTGGTGAAATTCGGCGCGCTGCTGTTCATCGTGTTCCTGCCCACGCAGTACGCCATCGACCTGCAACTGCTCGGCGGCGTCTGGATCCTGCAGATCTTCCCCGCGATCGTGTTCACGCTCTACACGCAGCGGATGAACACGTGGGGGCTGCTGGCCGGCTGGGCCGTGGGCATCGTGCTGGGCACGTCGCTGGCCATGTCGCAGGGCCTCAAGCCGGTGTTCGCCATCCACCTGGGCAGCGCCACGTATCCGCTCTATATCGGCCTGATCGCACTGGTGGCCAACATCGTGGTCACGTTCGCGGTGTCGGCGGTGACGCCCGGCCAGCGTAGCGCCGAGCTATAGCGGCTGCAGGTTCTCGTCGCGCAGGCCCACCAGCAGGGCCTGGCCTTGCGGCCCCACGCGGAACTCGCCGTAGCGTGCTTTCCCGAAGCGCGCACCGTGCCCTTCCTGGAAGAAGTAAGCGTCCGTCGAGACCTGCACCTGCACGCCACCCCAGCGCGACGGCACGGTCTGGAAGCGCAGCAGTTGCTCGCCCGCGGCGAGCGGCGCGCCGGCGGTGTGCAGGCGCACCAGGCTGGCCTCGCCGTGCGCATCGCGGCGAACTACCGCGACCTGCTCGCGCTCGGCGGGCAGGCCCTGCCGCTCGCGCGCCGCGCGGATGGCATCGGCGATGGCGAAGTTGAGCGCCATGTAGTCGCCCTGCATCAGCGAGCGCGGATCGACCGGCGCCAGGCGCAGGTAGAGCGTATCGCCGCGCGCGAGCAGGTGTTCCTTGGTACCGATGGCGGCTGCCGCCACCCCGAGCGCGAGCACCCATGCGAGCAATATCCAGCGTTTCATGCCTGGCTCCTTGCGATGCCGCGCCGCAGTCCCGTGCGCAATGCCAGGACGGCGACACCGGCGGCGACCAGCGTGGCGGACTTGGCCAGCAGCGTCCAGTGCAGTGCGCTGTAGTACCAGATAAAGCCGGCGGCGAGCGTGGCCACGGCCAGGCCAAGCCAGGGCAGCGAGCCGCGGCGCAGCGCCAGGCCCAGCGCCAGCACGGCGGCCAGGACTGCCGGGGCACCGGCCAGCAAGGCGGCGAGGAGCGCCGCGCCCGCCACGGCGATCGCGCGTACCGGAGGGCGCAGGCGCAGGCGGCCGCTCTCGGCAAGCACCAAGGCGACGAGCACCACGCCGCACAGCGCGCCGGCCGTCCAGTACGGACCTGCCTGGTGCGCCGCGCCGTCATCGAACAAGAACGCATAGGGCAGGCCCAGGCCTGTCACCACCAGCGCCGCGCTCAGCGCAAACAGCAGGGTGGCATCGGCTGCCGGTTCGAGCCAGCCCTGCCGGCCCGCCGCGCTGAGCCGTCCCTCGGCCCACACGAAGCCGGTCAACAGGGCCAGCGCAAGCGGCGCCAGCCAGCCGAGCGAAAGCGCCATCGACTGCCAGAAGTGGCGCAGACCCGGCGTCATGCCAAGGTGCAGTGCCAGGGCAACGCCGGTCCATGCACCCAGCGCGGCCAGGCAACGATGCAGCCGGTTGGGCATCACGGCGTACAGCACGGCTTCGAGCATTGCCAGCGCCGCCCAGAAGGCAGGCGTCTCCAGCAGGCGGCTGCCGCCGTACGCCTGGCTCGCGCCGAACACCAGCAGCCCTTGCCCGCTGAGGCTGACCGCCAGCGCGAACTGTTCCAGCGCGGTTCCGCTGCGGCGCGCATACAGCACGGCGGCCAGCGCAATCATGGCGGCGCCGCACAGCGCCATCGCCGCGCCGTTGTCGCGCGCGGCCACGAAGACCGAGCCGAGCAGGAAAGCGAGGAAGAAGACCGCGCCCAGCCAGCCGGCCAGGCCCATCAGCAGCCGCACCGCCCAGGGCGTGCGGGCCGGGTCCTGCGCGGGCTGCCCATGCGCCAGCCCGCGCGCTGCGAGGTCTCGCCACAGGACCGTGACGACTTGCCGTTCGTCGCTCATGCCGGCTCTCCTTCGGCGCTGGCGCCGTCATGCTGGCGCCAGGCGCGCAACAGCCAGGTTGCGGCCACGGCGGCCAGGCCGATGATCAGCAGCCCCAGCAGCAGGAAGGCGCCGAATCCGCCATGGCTGACATCCAGCAGCAACCGCGCGACGGCGGCCACCACCACCACGATCAAGGTGAAGCTGGCCATGCTGAGCGCCACCACATCGAAGGCGCGCAGCCGGAACCAGGCCAGCAGCACGGCCGGCGCCAGCAGGGCAAGGCCGAACGCGGCGGCATCGACATGGTCATGCAAGATGCTGCCGAGTCCCAGCCAGCCGGCGTAAGCACAAGCCAGCGCGGCCAGGATGCGCGCGCCGGCCAACCCGCGGAAGCCCTGCGCGGGCCATGCCGCGCACAGCACGAACCACAGCGCCAGTTGTGCCAGCGTGGCGCCAAGCAGGAACAGGGGCGTGCCGCGCCCGCCCTGCATGCCGATCAGCAGTTCGAACATCCCGCCCGCGCCCAGCCGCACGCTGCAGTAGCGCAGCAACGCCACGTTGGCCAGCACGATCACCAGCCACCAGTGCGGCGCAGCGCGCGCGGCCAGCGCCCACGGCACCGCCAGCAGCGCCCACAGCGCAAACAGTTGCCAGGCGTCGGCGCCGGTCTGGTAGACCTGCCCGATCACCGCCAGCAGCACGCCAGCCACCACTTGCGCGCCGCACAGCGCGGCGCGGCCCGCCATATCGCCCGGCGGCCGCAAGAAGGCGAATGCCGCCAGCAAGGTCAGCGCGCCGGCCAGCAGGCCGAAGCGGGCGAATTTGTGCAGGTCCTGCCAGTTGAAGGCGAAGAAGACGATGACGCCGGCACAGAGCAGCGCCGCGCCCAGCGCCAGCAAGGCGCGGTCGAGCCAGTGCCGCCAGGCCGCCGCATCCGGCTCGGCGTGCGACCAGGCCGCGGCCACGCCGTCGGCAGCGATCGCGCCTTGCTCGCGCCAGTGCGCCAGCGCCTGGCGCATGGCGCGCCGGTCTTGCATGCTTTGCATCGAGGATGGCTGCATGGGTGTTCCGTGTGATGGATACGCCAGTGCACTGTAGCAAAGGCGGGGGCGCCTGCGCAGCTTTCGTGCGCATCCTCTGTGCTGCTTTGCGACGGTCCTGCGGGCCGGTATGCTGTGCGTTTTTCCGCATCCGCCCCGCCCGGCGCGCTCCAGACATGACCCTCGGTATCCTCGCCGCCATCCACGACGAAGTCGACGCCCTGGTGGCCGCCATGCGCCACGACGACGCCCGCGCCACCGTGCAGCGCATCGGCATGCGCGATTATCACGTCGGCCAACTGCACGGCCAGCGCTGCGTGCTGGTGCTGGCCCGCATGGGCAAGGTGGCGGCCGCGGCCACCACGGTGACGCTGGTGCGCGAGTTTGGCGTGGACGAGATCGTCTTCACCGGCCTGGCCGGCGGCATCGGGGCGCACACACGCGTCGGCGACGTGGTGGTGGCAGACCGCACGCTGCAGCATGACCTGGATGCCCGCCCCTTCTTCGGCCGGCACGAGGTGCCGCTGCTCGACCAGGCGGAATTCCCGGCCGACGCGGCGCTGACCGCCGAGTTGCGCGCAGCCGTGGAAGGCTATCTGCGCGAAGACCTGCCCAGGACCATCCCCGCGGACGTGCTCGCCCGCTTCGGCGTCAGCGCGCCATCGCTGCATGTCGGCATGATCGCCAGCGGCGACCAGTTCATCGGCTCGCCCGCCGCCGCGGCTGAATTGCGCGAGCGCCTGCCGGGCGTGCTGGCGGTGGAAATGGAAGGCGCCGCAGTGGCGCAGGTCTGCCACGAATATGGCGTGCGCCATGCGGTGATGCGGACCGTGTCGGACCGGGCGGACGATACCGCGCACGTGGATTTTTCCGCGTTTCTGACCAACGTGGCCAGTCATTATTCGGAAGGGGTTTTGGGCAGGTTCCTGAAGAACCGGGAAAAGGGGAATAAGCGAGATTAGGAAGGCAGATAAGGCGCCGGGATTAGTGGAGCCGCGGGTCCGGCAAGCCGGAAAATCCCGCCGCGGGAATCTCGCTCACCGCGCCCTGAACATCCCCCGGATTCCGACCAGTACGCCCGCGCCCAGAATGCCGGCAAACCAGCCGGCCATCTGGCCGTCGGCGAACCAGTGCATGGCGCGGCCGCCGTAGAAGGCAGCGAGCGCGCCGAGTGCCCCGAACACCACGGCGGCCAGCAAACCGACCCGCCCCGAGGGATGCAGCGACCGCGCCGCCAGACCGACCAACACGCCCACAACCAGCGTCCCCAGCATCACTTTTCCCCGATGATCTCGACAGTCGCGCGGTCTTCCCGGCACAAGCGCCGGCCGCGCGTGGTCCCGAGGATACGGTAAACCTGTCCGGGGACGGCCCCGGGCCCTCGCTTCGCCGGCAATTTTCGCGCCGGGCGTTATAATGTAGCCCGGTTCGGCGGCGCAATGCGCCGGAATCCGCCTCGTGGAAACCACGCCGCGGATTTGCCTTTTGAAGCCCGCGCGGCAGCCAGCCTGGAGCATGGCACCCCGCGGGGCCCGCGCCAAAAGACATGCCCTCCACCATGCAACTGCTTGCGATCGGTATCAATCACACTACGGCGCCCGTCTCGCTGCGCGAACGGGTGGCGTTTCCGCTTGAGCAGATCAAGCCGGCGCTGGGCGCCTTGCGCACCCACCTGGCGGGCCGGTCCGGCACCGAGGCCGCGATCCTCTCCACCTGCAATCGCACCGAGATCTACTGCGCCACCGACATCCTGGTCAACGGCGACGAAGGCTTCGATCACACGCTGCGCTGGCTGGCCCAGCACCACAACGTGCCGGCCGGCGAACTGGCGCCCCACCTCTACGCCCTGCCGCAGTCCGAAGCCGTGCGCCATGCCTTTCGCGTGGCCAGCGGGCTGGATTCGATGGTGCTGGGCGAGACGCAGATCCTCGGGCAGCTGAAGGACGCGGTGCGTACCGCCGGCGAGGCGGGCGCGCTTGGCACCTACCTGAACCAGCTGTTCCAGCGCACCTTCGCGGTGGCCAAGGAAGTGCGCGGCCAGACCGAGATCGGCGCGCATTCGGTGTCGATGGCCGCCGCCGCGGTGCGCCTGGCCCAGCGGATCTTCGAAAGCGTTTCGACCCAGCGCGTGCTGTTCATCGGCGCGGGCGAGATGATCGAGCTGTGCGCCACGCACTTTGCCGCGCAGACGCCGCGCCAGATCGTGGTGGCCAATCGCACCGTGGAACGCGGCGAGCGGCTGGCCGAGCAACTGGCCGGACAGGGCCTGACCACCGAGGCGATCCGCCTGTCGGACCTGGGCGCGCGCCTGCATGAATTCGACATCGTGGTGTCCTGCACCGCCAGCTCGCTGCCCATCATCGGTCTGGGCGCGGTGGAACGCGCGGTCAAGCTGCGCCGCCACCGCCCCATCATGATGGTGGACCTGGCCGTGCCGCGCGACGTGGAACCCGAAGTCGCGCGCCTGGACGACGTGTTCCTGTACACCGTGGACGACCTTGGCGCCATCGTGCGCGAGGGCAACGCCATGCGCCAGGCCGCCGTGGCCCAGGCCGAAGCCATCATCGAAAGCCGCGTGCAGAACTTCATGCACTGGCTCGAGACCCGCAGCGTGGTACCGGTCATCCGCGACCTGCAGGCGCAAGGCGAGGCCATGCGCCAGGCCGAGCTGGAACGCGCGCGCCGCATGCTGGCGCGCGGCGACGACCCAGAAGCGGTGCTCGAGGCACTGTCCGGCGCGCTCACCCGCAAGTTCCTGCACGGTCCTACCCACGCACTCAACCATACCCAGGGCGACGACCGCGAAACCCTGCTGCGCCTGGTGCCGGGCCTGTTCCGCCACAGCAGCCACTCCGAGCGCTAGCAGCGCTCTTCGTCCGGCGGTGCGCGTCCTGCGCACTGCCAGCCTTGCCTGCCGTGGCTTCTGGTCCGGGCATGCAATCCCGACGCCGCCCTAGCCGGCATCCGCCTCAACCCAGCTGCGACCCCGCATCATCGCGACCCTGCCCGGATACCCATGAAAGCCAGCATGCTAGCCAAGCTCGACCAACTGGCCGAGCGAATCGACGAAGTCAACGCCCTGCTCGGGCGCGAAGACGCCACCGCCAAGATGGACCAATACCGCAAGCTCACGCGCGAGCATGCGGAGCTGTCGCCGGTGGCCGAGCAATACGGGCAGTACCGCCAGGCGCAGGACGACCTGGCCACCGCGCAGGCGCTGCTGGACGATCCCGAGATGAAGGATTTCGCCGCCGACGAGATCGATGCCGCGCGCGCGCGCCTGGCGGCGCTGGAAATCAGCCTGCAGAAGCTGCTGCTGCCCAAGGACCCCAACGACGACCGCAACCTGCTGCTGGAAATCCGCGCCGGCGCGGGCGGCGAGGAAAGCGCGCTGTTCGCCGCCAACCTGCTGCGCATGTACACGCGCTATGCCGAGCGCCAGCGCTGGCAGGTGGAAGTCATGAGCGAATCGCCCTCCGACCTGGGCGGCTACAAGGAAGTGATCATCCGCATCGCGGGCGACGCGGCCTTCTCGCGCCTGAAGTTCGAGTCCGGCGGCCACCGCGTGCAGCGCGTGCCGGCCACCGAGGCCCAGGGACGCATCCACACGTCGGCGTGCACGGTGGCAGTGATGCCCGAGGCCGACGAAGTGGCCGAAGTCCAGATCAATCCGGCCGACCTGCGCGTCGATACCTTCCGCGCGTCCGGCGCGGGCGGCCAGCACGTGAACAAGACCGATTCGGCCGTGCGCCTGACCCACATCCCCACCGGCATCGTGGTGGAATGCCAGGACGACCGCAGCCAGCACCGCAACAAGGACAAGGCCATGAAGGTGCTGGCCGCACGGCTGATGGACGCGCAACTGCGCGCCGCGCAGGCCAAGGAAGCCAGCACCCGGCGCAACCTGATCGGCACCGGCGACCGCAGCGACCGCATCCGCACGTACAACTTCCCGCAGGGCCGGGTGACGGACCACCGCATCAACCTGACGCTCTACAAGATCGAAATGATCATGGACGGCGACCTGGAAGAACTGCTGTCCGCGCTGGCCGCGGAACACCAGGCCGATCAATTGGCGGCGCTCGGCGAAGACCATTAATGGCGTAAATCGGCAGCGAGGGAGCGGCATTATCGCGGGGCGGGATTACAGCGGCGAGGGGTAATAAACCGGCCCGCCGGAATCAAACTCATACCGCACGGCATAAATCGAGCGGGCCGAGGAAAACCTTTGTATCTGTTGTAAATGCTTGCAACAGCACTAGCGTGACATTTTTCGCTGTCTATAATCCATTTCGACTGAGCCGCCGCGCAAAGGACGGCGTGTCGACCCTCCTACCGGACAAAAGGACAAAATCATGAAAAAAATGCTCGCGCTGTTGATGATCACCGCTGCCCTGGCTGCCTGCAGCAAGAAGGAAGAAGCCCCCGCGACGCCTAGCGCCGACAGCGCCATGCAAAACGCGGCCGAATCCGCCAAGGCCGCCGCCAGCGATGCCGCAGCCGCAGCCGGCAATGCCGCCGACGCCGCCAAGGCCGCTGCCAGCGGCGCTGCCGCCGATGTCTCCGCCGCCGCTGAAAAGGCCAAGGTAGATGCCGGCAACGCAATGCAGCGCGCCAAGGAAGCCTCCAAGGACGCTGTCAACGCCGGCGCCGACAAGGCCAAGGACGCCGTCAACAAGTAATGCCATGCCGCTGCCGGCGGCGGGGCGGGAAAACCGCCCGCTCCCGCAGCGCGGACAAGCGCGTTACACTGCAAACCCCGCCCAGGCGCATGCCGGCGGGGTTTTCGCTTTTATCCCCGGCATATTTCCGCTAGCCAGCCTGCGTCCATGTCCAGCCCCTCCCCGCTAGTCCCGCCCGCCGTCCCGCCCGCCGTCCTGCCCGCAGCCGTCACGGTGCACCAGGCCCTGGCGCTAGCCACCGCAGCCGGCCTGCCGGCGCTGGAGGCGAGGATGCTGCTGACGCACGTGACCGGGCTGACGCGCACGCAACTGATCACGCGCGACGGCGACACGCTGGCGCCGTCCGACCGCGACAGCTTTGCCGGCCTGCTGACGCGCCGGCTCGCCGGCGAGCCGGTGGCCTACCTGCTCGGCGAGCGCGAGTTCTTCGGGCGCATGTTCCGCGTGACGCCGGATGTGCTGATTCCGCGGCCCGACACCGAGATCGCGGTGGAAACCGCGTTGCGGCTGCTGGCACCGCTGCGCGCGCCGCGCCTGCTCGACATGGGCACGGGTTCGGGTGCCATCGCAGTCACACTGGCCTGCGAGCGACCCGACGCCGAAGTCTGGGCCACGGATGTCTCGGCAGGCGCATTGCAGGTGGCGCAAGACAACGCGCGCGCGCTCGGCGCGGCCAATGCGCGCTTCCTGGCCTCGGACTGGTACGCCGCGCTGCCGGCCGGACTGCGCTTCGACTTGATTGTCAGCAACCCGCCTTATATCCCCGCGGGCGATCCGCACCTGACCCAGGGCGACCTGCGCTTCGAACCGGCCGATGCGCTGACGGACCACGGCGACGGCCTGTCCGACCTTGCCGCCATCGTCAGCGGCGCCGCCGGTCGGCTGCATGCGGGCGGCTGGCTGCTGATGGAACATGGCTACGACCAGGGCGAGGCGGCCCGCAGCCTGCTGGCGGCGGCCGGCCTGGGCGACATCTTCACCGCGCGCGACCTCGCCGGCCACGAGCGCTGCAGCGGCGCGCGGCTGCAGCCCGCGTCCGGTGGCGTCGCCTGAAGGCAACGGCCGATTCCGGTAAAATCCATTCCTTGATGGCGTGCACCTCGCATGCCTGCCGATTTCCCGATTGCGGCGTCCGGCGTGGACCGGCCCCGCTCAACCGAAAGAGACATCATGAGTGACGTGCAACAACGGATCGACCAGATCGTCAAGGGCAGCCCGGTAGTGCTGTTCATGAAGGGCACCGCCCAGTTCCCGATGTGCGGCTTCTCCGGCCGCGCCATCCAGATCCTGAAGGCCTGCGGCGTGGACGCGCCCACCACGGTCAACGTGCTGGAAGACGACGGCATCCGCCAGGGCATCAAGGAATACGCCAGCTGGCCGACCATTCCCCAGCTGTACGTCAACGGCGAATTCGTCGGCGGCTCGGACATCATGATGGAGATGTACCAGAACGGCGAACTGCAATCGCTGCTCAAGGCCTGAGCGCGAGATGTCCGCAGCGGGTGATGCAGGTGGCCCCGGTGGTCCGGGTAGCCCGGGGGGCGGCAAGCCGCGGCGCCTGATCGTCGCCATCACCGGCGCCACCGGCGCGGTCTACGGAGTGCGGCTGGTGCAGACGCTGCGCGCCGTGCCCGGCGTGGAGACCCACCTGCTGATCTCGGCCGCGGGCGTGATGAACCTGCAGCACGAACTGGACATGGGCAAGGCCGAAGTCGAAGCCTTCGCCCACGTCGTGCACAACGTGCGCGACATCGGCGCCACCATCGCCAGCGGCTCCTTCGCCGCGCATGCCATGGTGGTCGCGCCCTGCTCCATGCGCACGCTGGCAGCCGTGGCGCACGGCCTGTCCGACAATCTCATCACCCGCGCCGCCGATGTCACGCTCAAGGAGCGCCGCAAGCTGGTGCTGATGGTGCGCGAAACGCCGCTGAACCTCGCCCACCTGCGTAATATGACCGCCGTCACAGAGATGGGCGGCATCATCTTCCCGCCCGTGCCCGGCTTCTACCAGAAGCCCCAGAGCGTGGCCCAGCTGGTGGACCACACCGTCGGGCGCGTGCTGGACCTGATCGACATCCCGCAAACCCTGGCACCAAGCTGGGGCGGCCTCAACGGCCAGGCCTGAGGCCCCGCGCGGGCCGGGGCCCGCTGGCCTCAATGCCAGTAGCGGTAGCGGCGGCCACCGTAGTAGCCGCGATAGCCGTAGTACCCGCCGTAATAGCCCGGCGACACCACGACCGACGGCGCCGCGTACACCGGCGCCGGCGCCACGGCCACTTCGCCGCCGCCATAGCCGTAAGCCGGATAGGCCGGATAGACTGCGCACCCGCCGAGCATGGCGGCACCCGCCACTGCGATCCCAATCATCCACGTTTTCATTTTCATTGTCCTTTGCGGGCAGGTTGTTGCCTGCCCTTAAGAACGTTATACGGGGCTGTTTGGTAATACAGGGTCAATGTGCTGTAACCGTTGTTACGAATGGAAACGGGTTGGTGTCGGTATGTGGGGAATGGGACGGGGCCGGGCAAGCGGCCGCGGCCCCGGTCCGGACCCGATTCGAAGACAAAGCTCAGACCTCGAAACGAATGCCCTGCGCCAGCGGCAACGCATCCCCATAGTTGATGGTGTTGGTGGCCCGCCGCATATACCCCTTCCACGCATCGGATCCCGACTCGCGTCCGCCGCCGGTTGCTTTTTCGCCGCCGAACGCGCCGCCGATCTCCGCCCCGCTGGTGCCGATATTCACGTTGGCGATCCCGCAATCGCTGCCCGAGGCGGACAGGAAGCGTTCCGCTTCGCGCAGCGATTCGGTGAAGATGCAAGACGACAGGCCATGCGCCGCGGCGTTGTTCAGCGCGATGGCCTCCTCCAGCGTCTTGTAGGGCATCACATAGAGAATCGGCGCGAAGGTCTCGGTCAGCATGGTCTCATGCTGGCGGTCGGTCAGCACCAGCGCCGGACGCACGTACTCGGCATTCGGGTAGCGCTCCGCCAGCACGCGTTCGCCGCCGTGCACGACATTGCCATGCTGGCGGCAGCGCAGCAGCGCGCCGGCCATGGCGGCGCCGGCGGCACCGTCGATCAGCGGGCCTACCAGTGTCGACTCGGCGAGCGGATCGCCCACCGGCAGGTTGTTGAAGACTTGCATCAGCCGCGTGGTCACGGCGTCGAACAGATCGGCGTGGACGAAGGCGCGCCGCAGCGTGGTACAGCGCTGCCCGGCCGTGCCGGCGGCAGAGAACGTGATGGCGCGCACGGCCAGTTCGATATTGGCCGAAGGCGCGATGATCGCCGCATTGTTGCCGCCCAGCTCCAGGATGGCGCGCTTGAACTGCCCGGCGCAGGCGATGCCGACCTCGCGGCCCATGCGCGTGGACCCCGTGGCGCTGATCAGCCGCACATCGGCATGGCCGACCAGGTGCTGCCCCAGCGCCTGCGCACCCGCCAGCACGGTGGCGATGCCGGCGTGATGCGGCGCGGCGATCTCCAGCACGCCATCCAGCAGCCCCTGCACGGCCAGCGCGCTCAGCGGCGTCTTCTCCGACGGCTTCCACACCACGCCATTGCCGCACACCAGTGCCAGCGCCGCGTTCCAGGCCCACACCGCAACCGGGAAATTGAAGGCAGAGATCACGCCGCACAAGCCATAGGGATGCCAGGTCTCGCGCATGGCATGCTGCGGCCGTTCCGAGGCGATGGTCAGGCCGTGTAGCTGGCGCGACAGGCCGACCGCGAAATCGCAGATGTCGATCATCTCCTGCACCTCGCCCATCCCCTCCTGCAGGATCTTGCCGGACTCGAGCGCGACCAGCTGGCCGAGATGCTTCTTGTGCTCGCGCAGGACCTCGCCAAAGCGGCGCACCACCTCGCCACGTACCGGCGCCGGCACCAGGGCCCAGCTGGCCTGCGCCGCGCGCGCGCGCTCGATGCGCGCGTCGGCCTCGGCCGCGCTGCAGGCGGGCAGGTGGCCGAAGGCTTCTCCGTCGATGGGCGAGCGCACCGGCAGCGCACCCGCGGGTCCTTCACCCTCGCGCCACGGCGCGGACAAACCGAGGGCCTGCCAGCAGGCCGCGAATTCCCTGGTCTTCATGCCATTGCCTCCTGTAGCGGATGACGCGTGTAGTGTCTGCCGAAACGGTTGGCGAGGAAAGCGTCCAGCGACATCGCCTCCTGCGGCACGAAGCCCGCCTGCGGCAGCGCGCCGCCGGCCACCAGGTCCAGCGCGGTGCAAATGCCCGCGGCGGTGGTGAGCTGGATCGCGTTGACATGGCCGGCGTCGGTGTCGGCCCCGCCGATGCGCGCCGAGAACGAGGCCTGCATCAGGCGGCCGCGCGCGCCCTGGCTGCCGGCGGCATGGCCGGTGGCGTTGGCGAACACGATCACCACATCCTGCTGCGTGGCGGGAATCGCGCTGTCGAAGATCTCGCGCATCCAGTCGCGCCGCTCGCGCAGGCGCAGGTCGTTGAGCAGCAGCTTCATCACCGCGCAGTGGCCCGGATAGCGGATCGACTTGTAGTCCACGTCGCGCGCGCGGCCCGCCAGGGTCTCGGGCAAGGTGCCCAGCCCGCCGGAAGTATTGAAGGCCTCGTACTCGATGCCGTCCAGCGCAAAGCTCTCCAGCCCCTCCAGCGCCGGCACTTCCACCCGGCGCCCGTCGACGATGGCCTCGCACGGATTGCAGTATTCGTTGATCAGCCCTTCCGTGCTCCAGGTCAGGTTGTACTTGAGCGCGTTGCTGGGATAGCGCGGCAGCGCGCCGACCCGCATCTTGAGTTCGAGCAGTTCGCCGCCGTCCTTCAGGAAGCGTTGCGCCAGGTCGTTGCCGACCACGCCGATAAAGCCCGGCGCCAGCCCGCACTGCGGCATCAGCACCGAGCGCGCGCCGGCCGCCAGGCCGCGGATGGCATGCGTGGCGGCCACGTCTTCGGTCAGGTCGAAGTAGTGCACGCCCAGGCTGGCTGCCACCGTGGCCACGCCGAGCGCGGCGTGGAATGGCAGCGCGTTGAGCACCGCGTCGGCGCCTTGCAACAGGGCCGCGCAATCCTCGGCGCGGTCCGGCGCGCCCTGGCGCACGACAATGCCTTGCGGCAAGTCGTCGAGTTGCGCAGGCTCGCGGTCGACCAGGGTGACGCGGTAATCGCCGCTGTCATGGAGCATGACGGCGATGGTGCGGCCGATCTTGCCCGCGCCTAGCACCACCACGCGCAGCGGAACCTGCCGGACAGCGCCGGCGGCATACGTTGCGACGGCGGCACGGCCGGGTGGAATGGGTCTGGTCATGATGTCCCCTGGGTGGCAGTTGTTCGTTCGTCGGTCGTTCGTCGGTCGTTCGTCGGCATAAGCCCATGGCTGAAGTATGGTTGCGGGCACGGTCGGAATGAAGGGACAAGAATGACGAAAACACCGCATAATCGAGCGAATCGACAACGCCGGCAGTCGAAACGGCATCAACGCCAGACCTAGACCAGACCTAGTCCACCGCGAGGCCACCGCGCGCCATGACCGAACTCGACCAGACCGACCGCCATCTGCTCTCGCTGCTGCAGGCCAACGCGCGCGAGAACGCCGCCAACCTGGCGCGCAAGCTGGGCATCGCCCGCACCACCGTGGTGGCGCGCATCGCACGGCTCGAGCGCGACGGCGTGATCGCGGGCTACGGCGTGCGGCTCGGCCAGCAGATGGAGGACAATGCCATCCTGGCCTTCTGCGGCCTGTCGGTCATGCCCAAGACCGCGCCTGCGGTGGTGAAGGCGCTGCAGCGCTTTCCCGAGATCGAGGAGCTGAATTCCGTGAGCGGGCCGGTGGACTACATGGCGGTGATCCGCTGCGACACCCACGCCCGGCTGGACAAGCTGCTCGACGAGATCGGCGCGCTCGACGGCGTCAACCACACCACCACGTCGATCGTGCTGGCGCGCAAGATCGACCGGCGCCGCGCGGCGGGCTGACGGCAAAGGCCCTGCAAAGGCCTGAACTGCCCGGCACGCAGACCAACAACCAGAGGAGAACAGCACGATGAGCAATCGCATCCGAGTCGCCGTGGGCGGCGTGACCGGCTGGGCCGGCGGCGAACTGGCGCGTGGCGTGGCGCATGCGGACGACATGACGCTGGTGGCCGGGCTGTCGCGCGGCGCGGCCGGCCAGACCCTGGCCGAGCTGACGGCGCACAAGGGCACGCCCGGCCTGGCAGTGGCCAGCATCGACGAGCTGGCCGCCGGCAGCTTCGACGTGTATGTGGAGTACACCAAGCCCGACGTGGCCAAGCGCAACATCCTGCAGGCGCTGGCCAAGGGCGCGCATGTGGTGGTTGGCACCTCGGGCTTGTCCGACCAGGACTACGAGGAGATCGACGCCGCCGCGCGCCAGGCCGGCCGCGGCGTGCTGGCCTGCGGCAATTTCGCCATCACGGTGGTGCTGCTGCAGAAGTTCGCCGAGATGGCCGCGCGCCACCTGGAGCACTGGGAAATCATCGACTATGCCAAGGCCGGCAAGGTCGACGTGCCCTCCGGCACGGTGCGCGAGCTGGCCTATCGCCTGGGCCAGGTCCGCCAGGCCGCGCAAACGGTACCGGTCGACCAGGTAAAGGGCCCCAGGGAAACGCGCGGCGCGACCATGTCCGGCAGCCAGGTGCACGCGGTGCGCCTGCCTGGCTACCAGCTCGGCGTGGAGGTGATCTTCGGCGCCGACGGCCAGCGCCTTCACCTCAAGCACGAGGCTGGCGACGGGTCCAGGCCCTACGTCACCGGCGCGCTGCTGGCGATCCGCAAGGTCAGCGGGCTGCAAGGCCTGGTCCGTGGGCTGGACAAGGTGATGGAGGGGCTTTGAGGCCCCGTCCCCTGCCGGCTACCAGCCCTTCTTTTCCACCGGTTTTCCTGCAGGCGCCGCCTTCGGCGCGGAGGCGGCCTGCGGATTGAGCTGCTGCGCCATGGCCGCGTCCTGGCTGGCCATCAGCGCGCGTGCCTGCGGCAGCAGCAGTTCCACCGTGCCGGTGTTCGGGTCTTCGGGTATGGCGTACAGCTCCACCGTCAGCGGACGCTTGGTCCAGCCGGCGTGAATGGTCTTGACGGGCTTGCCGGCCTTGTCCTTGAGCTCCACCGCTTCAGAGCGGAAGGGCTTGCCGTAGCGCGCGGTCAGGCTCTGCACCACGGCCTGCTCGGAGCGCACGCCGTCGGTCGGCACGATCAGGCCCACCAGGGCGCTGCGGTCGACGAAGGCGACCACGTGCGGGCCGTCCATGAAGGCGGGGCGCTTGTCGCGCGGTACGCCGACCTGGCGCATCGTGCCGTCGCCGCGCACTTCCACGCACAGCGCGGTCACGTCCCGGCCGTCCGGCGTGCGCTTGTCGGCGCAATCGGGAAGCGTGGGCAGCGGGCTGCCGATTTCCAGGGTATCCAGCATTGGCGCCAGCGCGTCGGCGCTGTCCTTGGCCGCGGCGCCGGCCAGCGGCGACAGCAGCAGCAGGCTGGCGGCGGCCAGCCCGGCGAGGGGGTATTTCATCCAGACTCCTGAGAAAAGCTGCGGATTGGAGCGCCCCCCGCGCGCGTGGTTCCGCCAGGGGCTAATGCGTCATACGGAGCACCGCGTTGGCCAGCACGGCCAGCAGCAGCACCAGCAGGGTCCACAACAGCAGGCGCGGCACGCGGCTGGGCGGCAGTTGCCGCTGCGGCGAGCGGGCCGTGCGCGCGGTCGTCGTGCGCAAGCGGGTATGGCCGTGCAGGCCGCGCGTATGCCAGACGGTGTCCGGGCCAAGATCGCGCACGGCGGTGCTCTCCCGGCCGGGCGGCCTGGCCGCCTTGTGCGACATGTGCGGCCGCGGGCCCTGCGCGCCGGCCGGACGCCGGGCGCCGGTTGACGGTTGGGTGCCGCTACTGCCGTGCGGTCGTTGCGTGGCCATCTGTGCTCCCCGGTTTGTGGTGCCGGCGCGGATCATCGTGTGCCGCCGGGGCACAGCACCGGACCATGGCCCGGGCGCCGCCAATGGTAAGACAAAGCGGCACCGCGCACCATGTCCCGAACGCGCCTTATGTGGTCTGGGCCACTTTGCGCGTGGCGTCCAGCGCCTCGCGCCGGAATGCATGGGCCACATGGTGGTAGAACGGATTCGGACAGAACTGGCGGGCCACGAAGGAGGCCAATAGCGCTGCCGCCAGCAGGAACACCGTGAGATCCTGCGAACGCGTCATCTCCATCACGATCACGCTGGCGGTGATGGGGGCCTGGGTGGCGCCGGCCAGGAAGGCGGCCATCGACACCAGCGCCAGCACGCGCGGCTCGGCCAGCGGAATGGCGAGGTAGGCCACCACCTGCTCGAGCCCGGCGCCGATGCCCGCGCCGATCGCCAGGCAAGGGGTGAAGATGCCGCCCGGGATGCCGGCGAAGTAAGACACCACGGTCGCCACCAGCTTGGCCAGGCCGAACCAGAGCGTGGGCGGCACATCCCCGTTGATCAGTCCGTTGGCCTGCTCGTAGCCGGTGCCGAAGGTGGCGCCGCCGGTGGACCAGCCGATCGCCGCGGCCACCAGCCCGCACAGGAAGGCCACCAGCACCGGGTGCTCGCCCGGCCACATGCGCAGCTTGCCCGGCAGCAGCCCTTGCACGCCGCCGGTCAGCGCCTTGGCGAACACGCCGCCAAGCACGCCATTGACCAGCGCGCACAGCAGCACCGGCCCCCAGGCGTTGTGCAGGGCGAGGATCGGTGTCTTGACCGCGAAATACGGGTTGTTGCCCAGCAGCGCCAGCGAGAGGAAACCGGCGGTCAGCACGCCCGAGAGCACCAGCCGGTCCCAGCGCACGGCGGTACCGCGCCCGAGCTCCTCGATGGCGAACACCACGCCGGCCAGCGGCGTATTGAAGGCGGCCGCCAGCCCGCCTGCGGCACCCGCGGCAATCAGCGCGTTGGGATGGAAGCCGATGCGAAAGCGCAGCCGTTCCTGGCACCAGCGCCCCCAGCTCAGCATGGCCGCCGCGCCCACCTGCACCGACGGCCCTTCGCGGCCGATCGAGGCGCCGGCCAGCAGGCCGCCGGTGGTCAGCAGCACCTTCCACATCGCCTGGCGGAACGACACCAGCAGCGTCTGCGCCGGCCCGGACGGCGGCAGCGAGAAAGACGCGATGACCTGGGGGATGCCGCTGCCGCGCGCCTGCGGCGCCAGGCGCAGCGTCAGCCAGCGCAGCGCGGCCAGCCCGAACGGCAGCAGCACGAAGGCCAGCCAGGGCGTGGCCCCGGTGAGCTTGTGGTTCCAGCCCAGCGCCAGCTCGGCGACCCAGGCAAAGACCAGGGAGAACAGCGCCACGCAGCCGGCGCCGCACATGAATACGGCATAGCGCAGGGTGGTGCGGGAGATGCGCCACATCTGGCGCGACTTGCGGCCGGCGGCAAGGCGGGCGCGGCGGCGCAGCGCACGCAGGCGGTCGTGCGCCGCATTGGCGTGCGCCTCCGCCCGGGCTTCGGCCCGGGCTTCGCGCACGACGTCCTGCGGCCCGCCCGGGTCCGGGCCCGGACCGGAATCAGGCCGGGAAGGCGGCAGATCTGCTTCGGGACTCTGGTCTGGCGCGGCGTCTTTCATGAAAGCGGCGGTCGGGGCGACAAAACACCGTGAGCGGCCCGCGGGCCGGGCGCATCACGGCGTCCCGGAACTATACGCTTTTCGCCGCGCCGGCTTCAGTCGAGCGAGATATGGTTGGCCTGGATCACGCCGCCCCAGCGCGCGCGGTCCGCGTCCACATAGCGCTGCACCTCGGCGCTGTCGCGCGGGCGCTGGATCACCAGGCCGAGCGCGGCAAAGGTCTGGCGGAACTGCGCGTCGCCGGTGGCCTTGGCCGCCGCTGCCTGCAGGCGTGCGATGGCTTCGGGCGGCGTCTGCGCCGGCACCGCCAGCCCGAACCAGGTGGCCGCCTGATAGTTGGGATGTCCGCTCTCGGCCACGGTGGGCACGTCGGGCAGCACCTCCAGGCGCTCCTTGCTGGTCACCGCCAGCGCCTTGAGCTTGCCGGCCTTGATATGCGGCAGCGAGGTGCTCACCACATCGATCATCAGCTGCACGTCGTTGGCCAGCAGCGCCGCCAGCGCGGGCGCGCTGCCGTTGTAGGGCACGTGGGTGAGATTGATGCCCAGCTCGGTCTTGAGCATCTCGGTGGCCAGCTGCAGCGGGTTGCCCAGCCCGACCGAGGCATAGTTCAGCTTGCCGGCGTTGGCCTTGGCGTAGCTGGCGAACTCGCGCACGTTGGCGGCCGGCACCTGGGTATTGGTCACCACCACCAGCGGGAGCTCGGCGGCGACCGAGATCACCTTGAAATCGCGCCTGGCGTCGTAGTTGACCTTCTTGTAGAGCATCGGGTTGAGCACCATGCTGGCATTGCTGGCCAGCAGCACCGTGTAGCCGTCGGCCGCGGTGCGCGCCACGCCGGTGGCGGCGATCATGGTGTTGGCGCCCGGGCGGTTCTCCACCACCACCGGCTGCTTGAGTTCGCGGCCCATGCCATCGGCCAGCGCGCGGGCCAGCTGGTCGGCCGAGCCGCCGGGCGTGTACGGCACCACCAGCTTGACCGGCCGGTCGGGAAAGGCGCCGGCCGTGGCCAGCTGCGCGCAGGCCAGCGCGCCCGCGCCGAGCATGGCGCGCCATGCGGGAATCCAGCGTTGCATATCGTCTCCTTGATTGTTTTTTTCCTTGCCGGCGGTGCCGGCTTGTCCTTCTCAGACGCGGCGTGACCGGCCTTCCCAGTACTTGTCGCGCAGGCGGCGCTTGGCCAGCTTGCCGGTGTCGTCGCGCGGCAGCTGCGCCTCCACCACGATGGTGCGCGGCACCTTGAAGCCCGACAGGCGCTGGCGCAGCCACTCGATGATGACGCCCTCCTCCAGGCTGGCGCCCGGCACCGGCTGCACCATGGCGAGCAGGCGTTCGCCGTATTCGTCGTCGGGCACGCCGAACACCACGCAGTCGGCCACGCCGGGATAGCGCACCAGCTCATGCTCGATCTCGGCCGGGTAGATGTTCACGCCGCCGGAGATCACCATGTCGGAGGCTCGGTCGCAGATAAAGAGATAGCCATCCGCGTCCACGTAGCCCATGTCGCCCAGGCTGACCAGGCCGCCGCGGTCGATGGCGCGGCGCGCTTCGTCGTTGTTGCGGTAGCTGAAGTCGGGGTAGGCCGGCTGGCGCACGTAGACCAGGCCGATTTCGCCGGGCGCGCAAGGCTTGCCCTGCTCGTCGAGGATGCGCACCTCGGCCTGGTCGACCGCGCGGCCGGCGGTGCCGGGCCTGGCGGCGGCGTCTGCCGGCGTGGCCACGGTGATCATGCCGGCCTCGCTGGAAGCGTAGGTTTCATGGATGACCGGGCCGAACCAGTCGAGCATGGCGCGCTTGACCTCGGGCGCGCACGGCGCGCCGGTGGAGGCGACGAAGCGCAGCGACGACAGGTCATAGCGCGCGCGCAGCTCGGCCGGTACCTTGAGCATGCGCACGTACATGATGGGCACCAGATACAGCACGTCGATGCGGTGCTTTTCCACCAGCGCCAGCACCTGCTCCGGATCGAAGCGCGCGCACAGCACCAGGCGCTCGCCCATCTGCAGCACGTTCTGGATGAACACACCCGGCGCGCTGTGGTACAGCGGCGCGGCCATCAGCGCGCGGCAGCCGGGCACGATGCCCATGGTCTGCGCCACCACCGAGCGCATGCGCTCGAGCTGCGCGTCCAGCGTGCCCAGCGGCACCGGCGCGCGCAGCACGCCCTTGGGGCGGCCGGTGGTGCCGGAGGTGTAGGCCATGTGGCCGCGCGGCGCCACGCGGGGGCCGTCATAGGGTTGCTGCGCGGCGAGCCAGCCGTCGTAGTCGGTGGCGCCGGCGGGCAAGGCTGTGTCGGCTTCCGCCACCGCCAGCACCTGCACGCCTTCCGGCACCACCGCGCGCACGCCGTCCAGCAGGCCGGCATGGACGATCAGCGCGCGCGCGCCGCTGTCGGTCAGCAAAAAGCGGATTTCCTCGGCGGTGAAGTGCCAGTTGATCGGGCAGTAGTAGGTGCCGGCGATGCGGCAGGCATGCACGATATCGGCGAAGACCGGATCGTTGCGCAGCAGCACGGCGACCACGTCGCCCTCGGCCAGGCCCAGCGCGCGCAGGCCGCCGGCCAGGCGCGCGCCGCGCTCGAGCAATGCGTCGCCGCTGCGGTGGGTGTCTTCGAACCAGAGGTCTGCGGCCATCAGTCGTCTCCTGCTTGCGTGGGGGTGGGGGCGTTCACGGTGCGGTTGGCGCGGTCGGCGGCGTTCTTCGCCGCGATGCGCTCGCGCGCGGCCTGCCACTCGGCATCGCCCCAGCCCAGGTACTGCTTGAAATAGGCGCCGTTGGCGAGGTAGTCGCCGCCGTCCAGCGCGATGGTCTGCCCGTTGATCCAGGAGTTGTCGCGCGCCAGCAGGAAGGCGGCCAGGTTGCCGATGTCCTGCGGCTGGCCGATGCGGCCGGTGGGGTTCTGCCCGCTGAGCTGGTCCTGCTGCGAATCCTGCGGGCGCAGGCGCGAGCCCGCGCCTTCGGTCGGGATCACGCCGGGCGCGATGGCGTTGCAGCGGATGCCGTGGCGGCCCCACTCCACCGCCAGCGACTTGGTCATCGCGTCCACGCCGGCCTTGGACATGGCGGACGGCACCACGAACGGCGAGCCGGTCCAGACCCAGGTCACCACGATCGACAGCACGGAGCCGGGATGGCCGTCGCGGATCCAGCGCTTGCCGACCGCCTGCGTGGTGTAGAAGGTGCCGCGGAAGACAATGTCGGAAATCGCGTGGAAGCCGTTGGGCGAGAGATCCTCGGTGCGGCTGATGAAATTGCCCGCGGCGTTGTTGACCAGGCAATCCAGCGGGCCGTGCGCGGTCCAGATGGTCTCGATCATGGCATCCACGGCGGCGGCGTCGCGGATGTCCACGGCATGGGTCACCACCTTGGCGCCGTGCCGGTCGCGCAGCATCTGCGCTGCCTCGTCGAGCACCGGCAGGCGGCGCCCGCACAGGTGCAGTTCGGCCCCCAGGCCGGCCAGGCGCTCGGCCATGATCAGGCCCAGCCCGGTGCCGCCGCCGGTGATCAGCACGCGCTGCCCGGCGAAAAGATCGTCCTTGAACATCTTGTCTCCTGTTTGGCCCCGCGCATGCCTGACCGGCGGGGAAAGCACACTGTAGCCCCGTCATGCGGCATCGACAATTCCCGCTCCCCGACTCACAATGTTGCGCCATATGTGACAATCCTCCATGGAATCCCGGATGGACCTGAACCTGATCCAGGCTTTCGTCGACATCGTCGAAGCCGGCAATTTGTCCGAGGCCGGCCGCCGGCGCGGCGTCACGCGCTCGCAGGTCAGCCGTCAGCTGCGCGAACTCGAGCACCAGGCCAACGCCCAGCTGCTGCGCCGGACCACGCGCCGGCTGGAGCTGACCGAGCCGGGCCACGCGCTCTACCAGCACGGTTTGCGCATCCTGCAGGAGGTGGCTTCGGCCCAGGCCGAGATCGACAGCCTGGGCAAGACCCTGCGCGGACATGTGCGCGTGAGCGTGCCGACCGGGCTGGGCGACACCTTCATCGCGCCGCTGCTGCTGGAGTTCGCCGGGCAGCACCCTGGCATCTCGCTGCGCGTGTTCTTCGCCAACCGCGTGGTGGACCTGATCGCCGCGGAAATCGACGTGGCCCTGCGGGTCACCTCGAAGCCGCAGCTGGACCACGTGGCGCGCGACGTCTGCGCGATCGACTGGCAGCTCTTTGCCGCGCCCGCCTACCTGGCCCGCTGCGGGACGCTGCGGGCGCCGGCGGACCTGGCGCGCTGCCAGTTCCTGTGCCCGCCCTATGCCGCGCGCCGCTTCGTGCTCACGCTGGACCGCGGCGAGCAGCGCGAGCAGGTGGCGCTGGTGCCGCACCTGCAGTCCGAGCATTTCCCCTTCCTGATGCGCGGCGTGCGCGACGGCCACGGCGTGGGCCTGCTGCCGGTCTACGCCGCCTGGGAGGACATGCGGGACGGCCGGCTGGTGCGGGTGCTGCCCGAATGGAACGCCGAAGGCCTGGGCAACCGGCTCTACATCATCACCACGCCCAACCTCCACCCGTCCATGGCCACGCGCGCCCTGATCGACTTCCTGCGCGAGCGGATCCCGGCGCTCGACGTGTTCGCCGCCGGGGGCGGCGGGCCGCCTTCCTGATCCGCCGCGCGCGGCGCGGCGGGAAAGGCACTGCGGGAAATCCGGCAAGCTTTCAAATTGCAAGTTAATATGCGTGGAACTGGCTTGCAAAACGAAAGCTACGGTGCGGATCCGATCCCGCCGACCCGCAAGCCGCATGGAGAAGACAAGGAATATGGGACACACAGACTTTGCCAGCATGCCTTGCCCGATTGCCCGCTCGATGGCGGTGCTGGGCGAGCGCTGGGCCATTCTCTTGCTGCGCGAGGCGTACTACGGCAGCACGCGTTTCGACGAATTCCAGCGGCACCTGGGCATTGCGCCCAACATCCTGAGCGCACGCCTGAAGACGCTGGTCGAGCACGACATGCTCGAGCGTGTGCCTGTGCCCGACAGCACGCGGCACATGTACCGCCTGAGCGCGAAGGGCCGTGACTTCTTCCCGGCATTCGTGGCGCTCAAGGCCTGGGCCGACCGCTGGATGAACGACGAGCGCGGCCCGATGACCTTGTTGCTGGACAAGCACACCGGTGAGGAGATCAAGGCGCATGCGCTGACGCGCGCCGATGGCCGCGCGCTGACGCTGGACGATCTTCGCGTGGCGCCTGGCCCGGCCGCCAACGGCTACCTGCGCCGCCGCTTCGGCGAGGCGGACCACGCGAAGGGCGAAGCGCAGACGAGCGCAACGGTGGCCGGCGATGCGTGAAGCGCAAGCCAACCCGCTGGCTGCAGCGGTACTCGCATCCGCCGCATCCGCCGCATCAGCCGCATCCGTCGCGGCTGCCGGCGCGCCCGCCCTGCAACCGCCGTTGCGCGAGTTGACGCGCCGTATCCTGGTGCTGGCCGCGCCCACCAGCCTGATCGCCCTCCTGCAGGCCACCGCGCAACTGATCGAAACCTGGCTGGCGGCGCGCCAGGGCACGGCGGCACTGGCCGGCTGGGCAGTGGTGCTGCCCTTCGCGCTGTTGCTGCAGCAGATGTCCACCGGCGCCATGGGCGGCGGCGTGGTCGCCGCCATCGCGCGCGCGCTCGGCGCGGGCAAGCGCGACGAGGCTTCCTCGCTGGTACTGCATGCGCTGATCATCGCGCTCACCGCGGGCCTGGTGTTCGCCGTGACGCTGGCCGGTTTTCCGCGCGGCATCCTCGGCGCGGTGGCCGGGCAGACCGCCGCCGACGCGGCCGCCACCTACGCGATCTGGCTGTTCGGCGCCGGCGCCGTGCCGGCCTGGCTGGCCAACACGCTGGCCTCGGTGCTGCGCGGCGGTGGCCGCCATGCGCTGGCGGCGCGCGTGCTGTCGCTGATGTGGATCGCCTTCCCGGTGCTGGCCTGGGCGCTGGCGGAGCCGGCCGGCATGGGCCTGGCGGGCATCGGCGCGGCGCTGGCCACGGTGTCGTGGGCAGCGGCCCTGGCGATGGCCGCCGTGGTGCTGCGCGGCGGTGCGGGCTTCGCGCCCACGCTGCGCGTGCGCCCGTCGCGTGCGCTGTTCGGTCGCATCCTGTCGGTGGGGCTGGTGGCCTGCCTGCTGGCCTCGGTCGCCAACCTGACCACCATCCTGGTGACGGCGCAATTGCGTCACTACGGCACCGCGGCGGTGGCCGCCTACGGCATCTCCGCGCGGCTCGAGTTCCTGATGATTCCGCTGGCCTTTGGCGTGGGCTCCGCGCTGACCGCGCTGGTGGGCCGCGCAGTGGGCGCGAACGACTGGACCACCGCGCGCCGCACCGCATGGGCCGGAGCCTTGCTGGCGCTGGCGGTGGCCGGCGCGGTGGGGGCTGCGGTGGGGCTGGCGCCGGCCGCCTTTGCCGGGCTCTTCACCAGGGATGCCGAAGTCGCGGGCATCGCCGCGCGGGCCTTGTCCTGGGTGGCGCCGGCCTTCGGCGGCTTCGGCCTGGGCATGGCGCTGTACTTCGCTTCGATGGGCGCGGGCCGCATGGGCTGGCCGGTGGCGGCCGGGGTCTCGCGCATCGCGCTGGCCGCCGGCGGCGGCTGGGTGCTGGCCAACATGGCCGGCATGGGGCTGGACGGGCACTTTCTTGGGGTGGCGCTGGGCATCAGCGCCTACGGCGTGGTCACCGCCTTCGGCGTGCGCGGCGGGAGCTGGGCGCCGCGCTGAATGGCGCGCCGCGCCGGGCCATTCAGGCTTTTTCTTGCAGGCGATGCGGGGGCATTCGGCAAGCGGGCCGGCGCGGCGCACGATGTGGACAATTCCCGGCTCGCCCTTGAATCTGCGCTCGCCCAGCCTCACCTAGTGAGTTCGCGCGCGGCGCACTGCGACGGCACGGACCGGGCATGGCGATGACGGCGCCGATGGCGGCACTGATGCCCGCCAAGGCGGCCCGGCAATGCGCGCAGCGGCTCCCCGGACCCGGCATGCGCCGGATCCGCCTCTCACTCCCTGGAGGTGGCATGCCCCCTCGCACCACCGTTTTCGTGGCCGCCCTCGTGGTCGGCTTGCTGCATGGCTATATCGGCCTGCGCCTGCTGCCCGACCTGCCGGTGGCCTTCGCCTTCAAGGCGCTGGCCGTAGCCTGGCTGGCGCTGTCCTGGCCCCTCATTCCCGCCGGCCTGCTGGCGCGGCGCCTGGACCAGCCCTGGTCCGACGCGCTCACCTGGGTGGGCATGCTGGCGATGGGCTTCTTCTCCTCGCTGCTGGTGCTGACGCTGGCGCGCGACGTGCTGCTGCTGGCCAGCGCCGTCACCGGCTGGCACCCTGCCTGGCTGCTGCCGCGCACGGCCGCCGCGGTGCCGGTGCTGGCGCTGGTGGTCACGGCGCTGGGCTTCTTCAACGCACGCCGGCTGGCGCAGGTGGTGGACGTGGAGGTGCCCATCGCCGGGCTGCCCGACGCGCTGCACGATTTCACCATCGTGCAGATCAGTGACATCCACGTCGGTCCCACCATCAAGCGCCCCTACCTGGAGCGCATCGTGGCGCGCGTCAACGGCCTGAATCCGGACGCCATCGCCATCACCGGCGACCTGGTCGACGGCACCGTGCGCGAGCTGGCGGCGCACACCGCGCCGCTGGGCAGCCTGCGCGCGCGCCACGGCACCTACTTCGTCACCGGCAACCACGAGTACTACGCCGGCGCCGATCCCTGGATCGCCGAACTGCGCCGGCTGGGCCTGCGCGTGCTGATGAATGAACACGTGGTGATCGGGCAGGACGAAGAGGCCCTGGTGCTGGCCGGCGTGACCGACTATACCGCCCACCGCTTCGATGAAAGCCATCGCAGCGACCCGGCTCGCGCGCTGGCCGGCGCCCCGGCCGTGGCCGCTGCGCGCGTGCTGCTGGCGCACCAGCCGCGCACCGCGCAGGCCGCCTCCGACGCGGGCTTCGACCTGCAGTTGTCCGGCCATACCCACGGCGGGCAGTTCTGGCCCTGGACGCTGTTCGTGCCGATGCAGCAGCCTTACGTTGCCGGGCTCAAGCGCCATGAGGCGATGTGGGTCTATGTGAGCCGGGGTACCGGCTACTGGGGGCCGCCCAAGCGCTTCGGCGCGCCGTCGGAGATCACGCGGCTGCGGCTGGTGCGCAAGTAGGCGCGGCCGGGCAATCGAAGAAACGAAAAAGGCCTCGCATTGTGCGAGGCCTTTGTGCTTGCGGCGACGGTGGCTTGTCGATGGCTGTCGCCCCGCTCCCGTTTATCGGAGCGGGGCGACAGCCGTGCCTTCGATACGCCAGTCTCAGCGTGCGATCGGCTTGTAGCGGATACGCTTGGGCTTGGCGCCTTCCTCGCCCAGGCGGCGCTTCTTGTCCGCCTCGTATTCCTGGTAGTTGCCGGGGAAGAACTCCACGTGCGACTCGCCTTCGAAGGCCAGGATGTGGGTGGCGATGCGGTCCAGGAACCAGCGGTCGTGGGAAATCACCATCACGCAGCCGGCGAATTCCAGCAGTGCGTCTTCGAGCGCGCGCAGGGTTTCCACGTCGAGGTCGTTGGACGGTTCGTCGAGCAGCAGCACGTTGCCGCCGGCGATCAGCGTCTTGGCCAGGTGCAGGCGGCCGCGCTCACCACCGGAGAGCGTGCCCACGTGCTTCTGCTGGTCCGAGCCCTTGAAGTTGAAGCGGCCGATATAGGCGCGCGACGGCGTTTCATAGCGGCCCACGGTAAGCACGTCGGCGCCGCCGGAGATTTCCTCGAACACGGTCTTGCTGCCGTCCAGCGCGTCGCGGCTCTGGTCCACGTAGGCCAGCTTCACGGTCGGGCCGACCTTGATCTCGCCGCTGTCCGGCGTTTCCTTGCCGGTCAGCATGCGGAAGAAGGTCGACTTGCCGGCGCCGTTCGGGCCGATGATGCCGACGATGGCGCCGGGCGGCACCTTGAAGCTGAGGTCGTCGATCAGCAGGCGGTCGCCGTAGGCCTTGCTCACGCCGTTGAACTCGATCACCTCGTTGCCCAGGCGCTCACCCGCCGGGATGAAGATTTCCTGGGTTTCGTTGCGCTTCTGGTATTCCTGGCTGTTCAGTTCGTCGAAGCGGGCCAGACGCGCCTTGGACTTGGCCTGGCGGCCCTTCGGGTTCTGGCGTACCCACTCCAGTTCCTTGTGCAGCGCTTTCTGGCGGGCCGACTCGCTCGACTCTTCCTGCTTCAGGCGCGCTTCCTTCTGGTCCAGCCAGGAGCTGTAGTTGCCCTTCCAGGGAATGCCGTGGCCGCGGTCCAGTTCCAGGATCCACTCAGCCGCGTTGTCGAGGAAGTAGCGATCGTGGGTCACCGCCACCACGGTGCCGGGGAAGCGCGTGAGGAACTGTTCCAGCCAGTCCACCGATTCCGCATCCAGGTGGTTGGTGGGTTCGTCGAGCAGCAGCATGTCGGGGCGCGAGAGCAGCAGGCGGCACAGCGCCACGCGGCGCTTTTCGCCGCCGGACAGGTTGCCCACCTTGGCGTCCCATGCCGGCAGGCGCAGCGCGTCGGCGGCGATCTCCAGCTGCAGCTCAGCGTTGTTGCCGTCGCTGGCCGAGAGAATGGCTTCGTACTTGGCCTGCTCGGCGGCCAGCGCGTCGAAATCCGCGTCCGGCTCGGCATATGCGGCATAGATCTCGTCGAGCTTCTTGCGCGCTTCGAACACGCCGCCCAGCGCCGCTTCCACGGACTCGCGCACGGTCTGCTCGGGGTCGAGCTGCGGCTCCTGCGGCAGGTAGCCGATATTCAGGTTGGGCATGGGCGTGGCTTCGCCCTCGATCTCCTTGTCGATGCCCGCCATGATCTTCAGCACGGTCGACTTGCCCGAGCCGTTCAGGCCCAGCACGCCGATCTTGGCGCCCGGGAAGAAGGACAGCGAGATGTCCTTGAGGATGTGACGCTTGGGCGGAACGATCTTGCCCACGCGGTTCATCGTGAATACGTACTGTGCCATGCGAATCCGATGGAATTGAGATAACCGGTCAAGTGTAGCAAAGCCGCTCCGGCCCCGGCCCGCCGGGACGGCCATGACGGTCTTTTCGGGCCGTTTTTCAGGCCCGTGGCGCGGCCGTCAGGGCGCGGGTCGCGCGCGCCGGCGCGCGCGGGTCAGGCTGGAGGTCAGGCGGCGGTAGGCGATATCCATATGCCGCTGCATGGCCGCGCGTGCCAGTTCGGGGTCCTTGCCGCGCAGCGCCGCCAGCACTTCGCGGTGCTCGGCGATCGCCTGGGCCCACACCTCGGGCGTCTCGAAGTGGCTGTGCAACTGATCGAACAGCGCGCCCAGGCGCAAATCGAACAGCCGCCGGACCACGCCCGCCAGCACGCTGTTGCCGGTGGCTTCAGCCACCCGCACATGGAACAGGCGGTCGGCGTCGAGCGGCTTGATGCCGGCGGCGGCATCCTCCGCCATCTGCTCGATCGCCCGCTCGATCGCATCGAACTGGGCCTTGCGCCCCGTGCGCGCGGCCAGCGCGGCGACCTCGCCCTCGACCAGCGCGCGCGCGCGGATCAGTTCGAGCGGGCCTTCCTCGCCGGACAGGTCAAAGCCGCCATTGGCGGGCGACGGCGGCGCGCAGACATAGATGCCCGAGCCCATTCGCACTTCGATATAGCCTTCGACCTCGAGCGCGATCAGCGCTTCGCGCAACGACGGGCGGCTCACGCCGAGCTGCACCGACAGGTCCCGCTCGGCCGGCAGGCGCGAGCCCACGGGGAACTCGCCTGCCAGGATGAGCGCACGCAGCTGGTTGCTGATCTGGCGGTAGAGCCGTTGCGGTTCGATCGATTGGATAGGCATGGACAAGCGGACCGGGTGGCCTGGGACGAAGCATCAGGGCGCGGATTATACGCTGGCGGTTCCCTCCGGCCGGCGCCCTTCAGCCAGCCAGCGGCGCGGGGAACGGCACCCCGTGGCGGGCCGCGCAGGCCCGCAGCGCGGGGGCAATGGTCGGATACAGCAGCACGCCCTCGCGCAGCTGGCGTTCGCGCAGCGCCAGACCGCGATCGCCCGGCATGCGCACGGCGGCCACGCCGGGGCGCGGCGGGTTGCGCCGGCAGGCTTCGCCGATCCAGTCGGCCTGGCGCAGGAAATCCGCCAGTCCGCCAAAGGCATCGGGGTCATAGAGCGCGATAAACACCGTGGCGCCCCAGCCATCGCCGCGCGCGGCGTCGTCGGCGCGGCCGCGGCCGGCCAGCGCGCCGGTCAGCGCCTCGACCAGCAAGGCCAGGCCGAATCCCTTGTGCCCCGCCTCCAGCCCGCCCAGCGGCAGGATGGTGCCGGGCGGACTTGCCGCGAGCACGGCCGGGTCGCGGCTGGCATGGCCCTGCGCATCGAGCATGCAGGCCTGCTCGTATTGCTGGCCGGCCTGATGCAGGCGCGCGCTCATGCCATTGGTGACGAGCGAAGCCGAGATATCCACCAGGAAGGGCGTGGTGGACGTTGGAATGCCGGCGGCGATCGGGTTGGGCGTGAACACGGCGCGCGTGCCGCCGTGCGGCGCCACGCTCTGCACCGACGGATCGGAACTGGAGAGCAGCATCATGAAGCCCTGGCCAGTGGCACGCAGCAGGTAGCTGGCCAGGCAGGCGATATGGTGGCTGCGCCGGATCACCAGGGCGGCGCTGCCGTACTGGCGCGCGCGTGGCACCAGCGCATCGATGCCCTGCGTGACCAGCCACGGCCCCGGCAGGCGCCGCCCGTCCCACAGCAGCGAAGGGCCGCGGTCCGCCAGTGTCTCGGCCATGCCGCCGCCGGCCATGGTGCCGTTTTCGATTTCCTTCAGGTAGGGCGCCAGCAGGGCCAGCCCGTGGGTATCGTGGCCCAGCAGGTCACCGTCGACCAGCACCTCGGCCACGGCCTGGGCCGGTGCGGCCTCCATGCCCGCGGCGCGCAGCAGCGCGCTGGCGAAGCCGGTGAGCGCGGACGGGTTGTAGCGTTCGGAGGCGTTCATCAGTAAGTGGCCCGGCCGCCGGAGATGTCGAACACGGCGCCGGTCGAGAAGGAACACTCGGACGATGCCAGCCAGGACACCAGTGCCGCCAGCTCCTCCACCTTGCCGAAGCGGCCCATGGGGATCCTGGACAGCATGTAGTCGATATGCTGCTGCGTCATCTGCGCGAACATGCCGGTCTGCACCGCCGCCGGCGTGATGCAGTTCACGGTGACGCCGCTCTGCGCCAGTTCCTTGCCCAGCGATTTGGTCAACGCCATGACGCCGGCCTTGGATGCACTGTAAGCCGAGGCATTGGGGTTGCCCTCCTTGCCCGCCACCGAGGCGATGGTGACGATGCGCCCGTAGCCGCGCGCGCGCATCTGCGGCGCCAGCGCACGGCAGCACAGGAAGGTGCCGCGCAGGTTGATCTCCATGACGCGGTCCCACTCCTCCACCGGATACTCCCAGGTGGTGGTGTTGGCGCCGGTGATGCCGGCGCTGGTGACCAGGATATCGACGGCGCCCGCCGCGCGCAGCGTGGCATCGCGCGCTGCGTCGACCTGGTCCGCCTTCGCCACGTCGACGCAGAGCAGATGAGGCCGTGCCTTGCCGAAGGCCGCGCCCGCCGCCTCCAGCGCCGCGGCATTGCTGTCCCACAGGCTGATGCTGGCGCCGCCTTCGGCAAGGCGCTGCGCGACAGCCAGCCCGATGCCCGCCGCGCCACCGGTGACGACCGCGTGACGACCTGAAAAATCGTATCGATTGCGCTCCGGCACGTCGTTCCTCCTGGATTACCCTGGGTTGCGCCAAGGGCGGCTCGCGCGGCCAGATTGGTTTGACCAGTTGGCCAGTGCGCGGAAGGTCCGCTGGATTCTAGGCAGCACATCGGCGAAAGTCCAGGTGCAATTCGGGCCGCCGCCCCGATTGCGTCGCCGCTCCCGACGCGCGTCATTGGTAATACCAGTTTACCTGTTGAAGCTCCTGAACTAGACTGCGCTCACTCGGCATGCGCAGCCGCAAGGCAGCGGCTGTCGTGCGCATCCGTATCTGCATTGCACAATAAAAGCAGGCATCGGCAGTCACGACAGCAAGGCGCTTGTCGTTGCTGCGCGGGTGCCGCAGAACGCAGGAGACCCGAGTGAACGACGAAAAGCCGCCGGCGCCCCCGAAACCCCCGATGCGCCGCAGCCAGGCCTGGTTCGGCCGCCTAGACCGCGACGGATTCATCTACCGCTCGTGGCTGAAGAACCGCGGCATCCCCCACGATCAGTTCGACGGCCGCCCCGTCATCGGCATCTGCAACACCTACTCCGAGCTCACGCCCTGCAACTCGCATTTCCGCACGCTGGCCGAGCAGGTCAAGATCGGCGTGTGGGAAGCCGGCGGTTTCCCGCTCGAGTTCCCGGTGATGTCGCTGGGCGAGACCATGCTGCGCCCGACCGCGATGCTGTTCCGCAACCTCGCCAGCATGGACGTGGAGGAATCCATCCGCGGCAACCCCATCGATGGCGTGGTGCTGCTGATGGGCTGCGACAAGACCACGCCGGCGCTGATGATGGGCGCGGCCTCCTGCGACCTGCCCACCATCGGCGTCTCGGGCGGCCCGATGCTCAGCGGCAAGTTCCGCGGCGGCGAGCTCGGCTCCGGCACCGATGTCTGGAAGATGTCGGAAGAGGTGCGGGCCGGCCAGATGTCGCAGGAAGACTTCTTCGAGGCCGAGAGCTGCATGCACCGTTCGCATGGCCACTGCATGACCATGGGCACCGCCTCGACCATGGCCAGCATGGTCGAGGCCCTCGGCATGAGCTTGCCCGGCAACGCCGCGATTCCCGCCGTGGACGGGCGCCGCAACGTGCTGGCGCGCGCCTCGGGCCGGCGCATCGTCGAGATGGTCAGGGACAACCTGGTGATGTCGCAGATCCTGACGCGCCCGGCCTTCGAGAATGCGATCCGCGTCAACGCCGCCATCGGCGGCTCGACCAACGCCGTGATCCACTTGCTGGCCATTGCCGGACGCATCGGCGTCCAGCTCGGCCTGGACGACTGGGACAGCATCGGGCATGAGCTGCCATGCCTGCTCGACCTGCAACCGTCCGGGCGCCACCTGATGGAGGATTTCTACTATGCCGGCGGCCTGCCGGCGGTAATCCGCGAACTGGGACCGGTGCTCGCGCGCGACACGCTGACAGTCAACGGCAAGACGCTGTGGGACAACTGCAAGGACGCGCCCAACTGGAACCGCGAGGTCATCCTCGCCTTTGATGCGCCCTTCAAGCCCAGTGCCGGCATTGCCGTGCTGCACGGCAACCTGTGCCCCGATGGCGCGGTCATCAAGCCCAGCGCCGCCACGCCGGCGCTGCTCAGGCACACCGGCCGCGCGGTGGTGTTCGAGGACAGCGAGCATATGCACCAGCGGCTCGACGACGAAACCCTCGACGTCGACGAAAACTGCGTGCTGGTGCTGAAGAACTGCGGCCCGCGCGGCTACCCCGGCATGGCCGAGGCCGGCAACATGCCGCTGCCGCCCAAGCTGCTGCGCAAGGGCATCACCGACATGGTGCGGGTCTCCGACGCGCGCATGAGCGGCACCGCCTACGGCACGGTGGTGCTGCACGTGGCCCCCGAGGCCGCGGCCGGCGGCCCGCTCGCACTGGTGCAGGACGGCGACCTGGTGGAGCTCGACGTGGCCGCGCGCAAGCTGCACCTGCATGTCGGCGATGAAGAGCTGGCGCGCCGGCGTGCAGCCTGGCAAGCGCCCCCGCTGCCGATGACGCGCGGCTGGACCCGGCTCTACGTCGAGCACGTGCAGCAGGCCAACCTGGGCGCCGACCTCGACTTCCTGGTGGGCAGGAGCGGGGCCGGCGTGCCCAAGGACAATCACTGAGGCATCGCCACCGAGACGCGAGCGAGCACAACGATGAAAATCCTGATCACGGACTACGATTTCCCGGATGTGGATCTCGAACAGGCGCTCTACCGCGACGCCGGCATCGAGGTCGTCACCGCGCAGTGCCGCAGCGAGCAGGATGTGATCGACGCCGCGGCGGGCTGCCAGGGCCTGCTGGTGCAATACGCGCCGGTCAATGCACGGGTGTTCGCCGCGCGCCCGGAGATCCGCGTGGTGAGCCGCTACGGCGCCGGCTTCGATACGGTGAACACCGCGGACGCGCGCGCGCACGGCATATGGGTCGGCAACTCGCCGGACTATGGCGTGGGCGAGGTGGCCACCCATGCGCTGGCGATGATGCTGTCGCTGCTGCGGCACATTCCCTTCTACGACCGCGACGTCAAGGCCGGCACCTGGCATTTCGGCAGCGCCGGCGAGCTACGGCGGGTCGGCGACATGACGCTGGGCATCCTGGGCCTTGGCCGCATCGGCAAGCGCATGGCGCATATCGGCCGCAACAGCTTTGCCCGCGTGATCGCATGCGACCCCTACCTGATCGACGGCGACTTCCCGCCCTATGTACAGCGCGTGGACCAGGAGACCCTGTTCGCGCAGGCCCACGCCATCTCGCTGCACGTGCCGCTGAACGATGAAACGCGCGGCATGGTGGGCGCCGCGCTGCTCGATCGCATGCAGCCCGGCGGCGTGCTGGTGAATACCGCGCGCGGGCCCGTGGTCGACATCGACGACTTGCTGGCGGCGCTGGACTCGGGCCGGCTCGACGGCGCCGCACTGGATGTGCTGCCGGTCGAACCGGCCGCCGACGCACGCCTGCTGCGCCATCCGCGCGTCGTGCTGTCGCCGCATGCGGCCTTCTACTCGACGGTGGCGGAAAAGGAATTGCGGCGCAAGGCCGCGCAGAACCTGGTCGACTGGGCCGTGCGCGGCCGCCCGACCTATGTGGTGGTGGCAGGCAGCTAGCTGGGCTGCAGGCAGGCCCCGACAAGAGCGGTAACCGGAGACACGAGGCATGGCATCGGTACAGATTCGAGGCGTCGAGAAGGTCTTTGGCGGCACCCAGGTCATCCGCGGCGTGGACATCGACATTCCCGATGGCCAGTTCACCGTGCTGGTCGGGCCGTCCGGATGCGGCAAGTCCACCTTGCTGCGCATGATCGCGGGCCTGGAGGAGATCACGACCGGCGAGATCGCCATCGGGGACCGGGTGGTCAACCAGTTGCCGCCCAAGGAGCGCGACATCGCCATGGTGTTCCAGAACTATGCGCTCTACCCGCATATGACGGTCTACGACAACATGGCCTTCTCGCTCAAGCTGGCCAAGGCGCCGCGCGAGGAGATCAAGCAGAAGGTGGACAAGGCCTGCGCCATCCTCGGCCTGGGCGCGCTGCTGGAGCGCTATCCCCGCCAGCTCTCGGGAGGCCAGCGCCAGCGGGTGGCGATGGGGCGTGCGATCGTGCGCGACCCGCAGGTGTTCCTGTTCGACGAGCCGCTCTCCAACCTCGACGCCAAGCTGCGCGTGCAGATGCGCGCGGAGATCAAGGAGCTGCACCAGCGCCTGCGCACCACCTCGGTCTACGTGACGCACGACCAGATCGAGGCCATGACCATGGCCGACCAGATCGTGGTGATGCGCGACGGCCGCGTGGAGCAGCGCGGCAAGCCGCTTGAGCTCTACGACCGGCCCGACAATCTCTTCGTGGCCGGCTTCATCGGCTCGCCGGCGATGAACTTCGTGCCAGGCACACTGCGCCGCCAGGGCGGCACGGCCACGGTCGAGTTTGCCGACGGCAGCCGCGTGCCCGCTCCCGCGCGCCTGGACAACAGCGCCGGCACCGACGGCCAGCGCGTGATCTACGGCGTGCGTCCGGAGCACCTGGACCTGGGCCCGCCCGGCCAGGGCCTGCCAAGCCGCGTCGCGGTGGTGGAGCCCACCGGTGCCAACACCGAGGTCTACTCGCGCTTCTGCGAGACCGAGTTCATTTCGATCTTCCGCGAGCGCCACAACTTTGCCGCGGGCGACATCCTGCACCTGGTACCCGACCACCAGCACACCCACCTGTTCGATGCCGATTCGGGCCAGGCGCTGTTGCGGTACGACGCGCCGCCGCCGGCGGGCGACCAGGGAAACAGGCATGACCAGCACGGGGCAGAACCCCTGACCACGGAGGAGACAAAGCAATGAGCACGACGACCCGCTTCACCAGACGCGATTTCCTGGCATCCACGGCTGCCGTGGCTGCCACCACGGCGCTGGGCGGACATGCCTTCGCCGCCCCGGCGCCGTTGCAGTACAAGCCGGAAGCCGGCGCCAAGCTGCGCGTACTGCGCTGGAAGCGCTTCGTGCAGGGCGACGAAGACCTGTGGAACGCCAACACGAAGAAATTCACCGAGCTGACCGGCATCGAGGTACGCGTCGACAACGAAGGCTGGGAAGACGTGCGGCCCAAGGCCGCGGTGGCGGCCAGCGTGGGCAGCGGCCCGGACATCATCGTCGGCTGGTTCGACGACCCGCAGCAGTACCCCGACAAGCTGGTCGACCTGTCCGACCTTGCCGGCTACCTGGGCGGCAAGTATGGCGGCTGGTACGACGTGTGCCGCAAGTACGGCACCCATAACGGCAAATGGATCGGCCTGCCGCTGGGCGTGGTCGGCAATGCGCTGGTCTATCGCGAGAGCCACGTCAAGGCTGCCGGCTTCGACACCATTCCCAAGGACACCGCCGGTTTCCTCAAGCTCTGCCAGGGCCTCAAGGCCAAGGGCACGCCCTGCGGCTTCGCGCTCGGCAAGGCGGTCGGCGACGGCAACAACTGGGCGCACTGGCTGCTGTGGTCGCACGGCGGCATGCTGGTCGACACCAAAGGCAAGGTGGTGGTCAATTCGCCCGAGACCTGGGCCGCGCTGGAATACGCCAAGCAGCTCTACGCCACCTTCGTGCCCGGCACGCTGTCATGGCAGGATCCGTCGAACAACAAGGCCTTCCTCGACGGGCAGGTCAGCCTGACCGCCAACGGCATCTCGGTCTACTACGCGGCCAAGAATTCCAAGGAGCCCAAGTTGCAGGAGATGGCGCAGGACATCCAGCATGCGCACTTCCCCATCGGCAACTCCGGCAAACCCACCGAGCTGATGCAGATCACGCAGATGATGCTGTTCAAGTACTCCAAGTACCCGAACGCGGCGAAGGCCTACCTGCAGTTCATGATGGAGCCGGAACAGTACAACCCGTGGATGGAGGCCGCCATCGGCTACGTCAGCCAGCCGCTCAAGGCTTACGAGGCCAATCCGATCTGGACCGTCGACCCCAAGCACACCGTCTATCGCGACTCCGCCGCGCTGATGCTCGACAACGGCCACGCGGGCCCGCTCGGCACCGCCTCGGCGGCATCCATGGCGGACTACATCGTGGTCGACATGGTGGCCGAGGCAGCCAGCGGCTCCAAGACCCCCAAGGAGGCAGCGGCGCGCGCGGCGCAGCGTGCCACGCGCTACTACAAGGCCTAGCGCTCGCCGGCGCTTGCCGCGCGGCATCGCCCGTGGCTAGCTCCCGCCCCCCGCCGCGCGGGGGAGGGAGCGAGGCAGCGTGCAGCTGGGCACGCCGGGCAAGCGGCGGCCACATGAAACCAGGCCCCTGGGACAAGGAGCTCCGATGGAACAAGGCATCGACAAGGCAATTGCCACGCCACGGCGGCCACCGCCGCGCGCACCCATGCTGTCCAGGCTGATGAACCACCGGCATGCGCTCGGCATGCTGTTCATGCTGCCGACCGGGCTGTTGCTGCTGCTCTTCCTGACTTATCCGCTCGGGCTTGGCGTCTGGCTCGGCTTCACCGACACCAAGATCGGCGGCGCCGGCGAATGGATCGGCCTGGCCAACTACGACTACCTGGTTGGCGACTCGCTCACGCAGCTGGCGCTGTTCAACACGATCTTCTACACCGTGGTGGCGAGCGTGCTGAAGTTCGTGCTGGGCCTGTGGCTGGCGCTGCTGCTCAACAAGAACCTGCCGTTCAAGTCCTTTTTCCGCGCCATCGTGCTGCTGCCGTGGATCGTGCCGACGGCGCTGTCCGCGCTGGCCTTCTGGTGGATCTACGATGCCCAGTTCTCCGTCATCAGCTGGACCCTGGTCAAGCTCGGCCTGATCGACCGCTATATCGACTTCCTGGGCGATCCCTGGCTGGCCCGCTTCTCCACCATCGCCGCCAATGTGTGGCGCGGCATTCCCTTCGTCGCCATCTCGCTGCTGGCCGGGCTGCAGACCATCTCGCCCACGCTGTACGAGGCGGCATCGATCGACGGCGTCACACCCTGGCAGCAATTCCGCTATGTCACGCTGCCGCTGCTCACGCCGATCATCGCGGTGGTGATGACCTTCTCGGTGCTGTTTACCTTCACCGATTTCCAGCTGATCTATGTGCTCACGCGCGGCGGCCCGCTCAACGCCACCCACCTGATGGCCACGCTGTCCTTCCAGCGCGCGATCTCGGGCGGCTCGCTGGGCGAAGGCGCGGCGATCGCCACCATGATGGTGCCCTTCCTGCTGGCGGCGATCCTGTTTTCTTACTTCGGCCTGCAACGGCGCGGCTGGCAACAGGGAGGCGACAAATGAAAGCGACCACCGCGCCCGAGCAACAGGGCATGGACTACCTGCAGTCGCTCCCGCGGCGCTGGGTGACGATCTACATCCCGCTGGGCATCTTCGTCTTCGTGCTGCTGTTCCCCTTCTACTGGATGGCCATCACCGCCTTCAAGCCGGACGGCGAACTGCTGATGGGCACCGCCAACCCGTTCCTGGTGATCGCGCCAACCCTGGCGCACTTCAAGAAGCTGCTGTTCAACACGCCGTATCCGGCCTGGCTGCTCAACACCGTGATCGTCTCCACGGTTTCCACCTTCGCCTCGCTGGCGGCCAGCGTGCTGGCCGCCTACGCCATCGAGCGGCTGCGCTTCCAGGGCGCCAAGCAGGTCGGCCTGGCCATCTTCCTGGCCTACCTGATCCCGCCCTCGATCCTGTTCATCCCGCTGGCGTCGATCGTGTTCCAGCTCGGCCTGTTCGATACGCGCTGGGCACTGATCCTGACCTATCCGACCTTCCTGATCCCGTTCTGCACCTGGCTGCTGATGGGCTACTTCCGCTCGATCCCCTATGAGCTGGAAGAATGCGCGCTGATCGACGGCGCCACGCGCTGGGAGATACTGGTCAAGATCATCCTGCCGTTGGCGGTGCCGGGCCTGATCTCGGCCGGCATCTTCGCCTTCACGCTGTCGTGGAACGAGTTCATCTACGCGCTGACCTTCATTTCCTCGTCCGAGGTGAAGACGGTGCCGGTGGGAATCGTCACCGAGCTGATCGAGGGCGATGTCTACCACTGGGGCGCGCTGATGGCGGGCGCCCTGCTGGGTTCGCTGCCGGTGGCGCTGGTGTATTCCTTCTTTGTCGAGTACTACGTGTCGGGCATGACCGGGGCGGTCAAGGAATAGGCGCGGGTGGCAGTGGCAGGCAATGGCAGGCAATGGCACGCAATCGCACCGGGCAGGCTAAAATGCGGCCTGCCCTGCCGCGCACGCCGCGGCGCCATTTGACACCGTTGCCCCCAGGCAACCGCTTCGCCACCCCGCCCGATGAGCAAACCCGCCCGCACGCTTACCTTCAAGTGCACCAAGTGCACCAAGCCCGTCACGCTGTTTCTGCAGAAAACGTCGGCCTGCTCGCATCTCCAGCCCTACCAGGGCTGGTGCAAATGCGGCGAACTGATGCGCCACGCTACCGGAGAGCAGGACGCCGTCCAGGCTTTCGTGGCGACCGGCGAGATCAGCCACCACCATCACCACCATCACTAAGCCACGGTGAGCCAAGGCAGCAGCCCCGCCTTCGCCGGCAATACCTGGCGCCCCGGCGCCAAGGATCCGCTGCGCTTTCTCGGCGGCTATCCGCCGGACGTGCTCGAACAGGTGCGCCAGATGGTGGCAGCCAACCGGCTCGGCGATCACCTGAGCAAGAAATATCCCGAACGCCACGCCATACAGACGGACCGCGCGCTGTACGAATACACCGGTGAGCTGAAGCAGGACTTCCTGCGCAGCGCGCCGCCGCTGCACAAGGTGGCCTTCGACGCCAAGATCGACACGGTGCACCGCGCGCTCGGCCTGCACACCGCGATTTCGCGCGTGCAGGGAGGCAAGCTCAAGGCCAAGAAGGAAATCCGCGTGGCTTCGGTATTCAGGCAAGCGCCGCCGGAGTTCCTGCGCATGATCGTGGTGCACGAGCTCGCGCACCTGAAGGAAAGCGATCACGACAAGGCGTTCTACCGGCTCTGCGAATACATGGAGCCGGCCTACCACCAGCTCGAGTTCGACACGCGGCTGTTCCTGGCATGGCGGGAGCTGGAGCCCGCGCAAGACTAACTAGCCGGCCACGGCCGCTGTCTTGCAGTAGCTTCCCTGCGCCGCCACCCGGTGCCGCATGCACACCTGCACCTCGCCCGCGGGCGCAGCCGCTTCCACCAGCGCGGCAAGACGCGCCAGCACAAGGTCCGCCATCGCGGCCTGCACCGGCGCCATGGCCAGCCCGACAGCGCTGCCGCCACGGCATTCGTCAAGGTACTGCGCAAGGTCGTCGGCGCCGATGGCGGCTATCTCACGCTGACCTGAGACTTTGCGGACGCCGGCCTGGCATGCGCCACAGGCCGACCCAATTAACAAACATGATTTGAAATTGATAGCGATATGACTATGTTTATCAATTTCAGATTGAATTCTATAGTGAGGACAACACCAACCGCGCCATCGCATTCACCGACACGGAGACCTCCGATGAAAACCACCCTCCTCGCCGCCGCGCTGGCCACCGCCGCATTGCTCTCGCTCTCACAGAACGCCACCGCCGCCAAGCAGGCCGATGAACTCGTTCGTCCGCAGCACGTGGCCGAAGCCGCCAGGCAGCCAGCCAACGCCGCCGTGCTGCTGGCCGCGCGCCGCTACGCCACCTTCTGGAACACCGGCGACGAGCGCTACGCCAGGCTCGCGCTCGACCCCGGCTTTACCGACCGCACGCTACCGCCCGGCCGCGAGCAGGGATTGCCGGGGCCGCTGCAGGCGTCGAAGGGATTCCGCACCGCCGTGCCGGACCTGAGCGCGCAGATGGAAGACGTAGTGATCGCCGGCGACCGCGCCGCGGTGCACCTGCGCTTTCGCGGGCATTTCACCGGGCAGTTCGGCAACGCCAAGGGACAAGGCCAGGCAATCGACTTCCAGGCCTTCGACCTGTACCGCGTGGCTGGCGGCAAGATCGTGGAGAACTGGCATCTGGAGGACAACCTCACGCTGCTCAAGCAGATGGGCGTGAACCAGTAGTGGTGACTTCGGGCGGCTACTTCGCCGCCGATACCCGCCACACGACGTTGCCCACATCGTCCGCCACCAGCAACGCGCCGCCCTTGTCGATAGCAACGCCAACGGGCCGTCCTTGCGCATCGCCGTCCTTGGTGAGGAAGCCCGTCAGCACGTCGACCGGCGCGCCGGCCGGCCTGCCGCCGGAGAACGGCACGAAGATCACCTTGTAGCCGCTATGCGGCTTGCGGTTCCACGAACCGTGCTGGCCGACGAACATGCCGTCCCTGAACCGCGCCGGCAGCGTATTGCCGACAGACGAGGCCAGGCCGAGCGATGCCGTGTGCGGGCCGACGGCGTAGTCGGGCGCGATGGCCCTGGCTACCATCTCCGGCCGCGGCGGCTTTACGCGGACGTCTACATGCTGGCCGTAGTAACTGAATGGCCAACCGTAGAACGCGCCGTCCTTCACCGAGGTGATGTAGTCCGGCACCAGGTCGCTGCCGATTTCGTCGCGCTCGTTCACCGAAGTCCATAACGCGCCGCTGACCGGCTCCCACGCCATGCCATTCGGGTTGCGCAGGCCGCTGGCGAAGACGCGGTGCGCGCCGGTCCCGGGATCGACCTCCCAGATGGCGGCGCGCCCCTCCTCCACGTCGATGCCGTTCTCGCCCACATTGCTGTTTGAGCCCACCGTGACATACAGCTTGCTGCCGTCCTTGCCGGCGATGACGTTCTTGGTCCAGTGATGGTTGATCGGGCCAGCCGGAAGGTCCACCACCTTGACGCCGGGCGCGGTGATTTCGGTCTGGCCCTGCTGATAGGGAAAGCGCAGCACCGCGTCGGTATCGGCCACGTAGAAATCGTTGCCGACCAGCACCATGCCGAACGGCGAATTCAGGTCCTTGAGAAAGACCGAGCGCGTATCGGCCACGCCATCGCCATTGGTATCGCGCAGCAGCGTGATGCGGTTGGCGCTGGGCACGCCCGCGCCCGCGCGTTTCATCACCTGCGTCATCACCCAGCCCCTGACGCCCCTCGCGTCATCCGGCTTGGGCGGTGCGTTGGTTTCCGCCACCAGCACATCGCCGTTCGGCAGCACGTAGAGCCAGCGCGGATGATCGAGCTTGTCGGCGAACGCCACCGTGGCCATGCCCTGCGCAGCGACCGGCTTTGCGCCATCCACCCAGCCCCGGGCGGGCGCGATGTTCACGGTGGGCAGCATCGTCTTGTTGGGCGGCGGCAGCTCTGGATTCACGCCCGTGCCGGCCGAAACCGGCAAGGTTGCCGAATCGCCGCAGGCGGCCAGGCAAGCCACCATCAATACGCACAAGGACAAGGCCGGCAAGCGCTGCAAAAGCATGATGGGCTACCCCGCAATGGAAAGACTGAGCGCCCGCGATGCGAAGCCGCAGGCGATAGCGAAACCACGCCGGCCCGTGCGAAAGCCGGGCCGGCGGACGCATCCATATTCACTATAGGGGCAGCGGACTGGCCGTACTGTCAGCCAAACCGCAGGCGCGCGTAGGACAACGACGGCGGCCGCATCATCACCGCGTGCCCCTCACGCGCCACGCCATTCAGTCGCAGGCGTAGCGGAACGCGCCATCCAGGTCCACCGGCAGCACCCGCGTGCGCAGGTGAGCGGCTTTGGAGGAAACGGATTTGAGGGCGGCTTCCGGGCAGCGCTCAAGTGAACTTGCCCCGCCTAAGCTAGCCAGATTGCATGACCAGAAGACAGGCCGCCGGAGCTTGCCCCTATCCGACCAGTTCGCGATGCAATGCCACGTATTCCTGGGCGAGCTTGTGCCGCGGGTCCAGGTAGATCATCGGCCTGGCGTGCTGATGGGATTCGCGGATCTTCACCGACGAGGACAGGCGCGAGCCCAGCACCGGCAAACCTTCGCTCACCAGTTCGTCCACCAGCTGCTGGGGCAGGCTGGCGCGCGGCTGAAACTGATTGATCACGATCCCCTCCACTTCCAGCGCCGCATTATGGTCCTGCTGGATCTCCTTCACGTTGTCCAGCAGCGTGTACAGGGCGCGGCGGGAAAAGTCGTCGCAGTCGAATGGAATCAGGCAGCGCTCGACGGCAATCAGGGCCGAGCGGGTGTAGAAGTTCAGTGCCGGCGGCGTATCGATATAGATTGCATCGTACGTATCCAGCTCGTTCAATGCATCGCGCAGCTTGTAGATCTTGTAGCGCGATTCGAGCTTGCCATGCAGCGCATCGAGATCGGGGTGCGCCGGCATCACGTCGAGATTCTCGAACTGTGTCGAATGCACGAAGGAAGAGAACTCAACCGGCTTGAAGCTGTAGGTCAGGGCGGTCTCGAAGAAATCCGCCACCGTCGGGGTCGCTTCGCCGGCCTGCTTGCCGAGCAGATACTGGCTGGAATTTCCCTGCACATCCAGGTTGATGACCAGGGTGCGCAAGCCTTCGCTGGCACTGATTGCCGCCAGGTTGCACACAATGGTCGACTTCCCAACACCGCCCTTCTGATTGAATACGACGCGCCGCATTTGCCCTCCCCCGTGGAATTCTCCCGACTGAAGGCAAGAGCTTACCGTCAGGCCGCTCGTTGTGCCTGCACTGCAGCATCAAGATTCGACTTGATTGTGGGGCGCGCTTCCGTGGGCGGGCCGGCAGCGTCACTTCGTTGCGGACCAGGACGACTCCAGCAGAATGCCGGAAAGCTTCGGCTGCTTCTGGTGACGACCCATTTTTCACCCGCCCTTCTTTCGTTTGTATTGCCGGCTGGACAGGGCTTTACGGCTGGATTTGATAGATATTACACAAGGTGTTAAATATGGTATCCGTGGTCGTCGGTTGGATTGACATGGATGGTGGGGTCATCAAGAATGACTCATCGCCGAAACAACGGTGATCGGGTTTAGCAGCCTGAAACGTCCAAGGCGGACAGCCGCGCCATGCGGCTATCTTTTCGTCCGCGATGCCCTCGCACGTCCATACCATGGGCGGGCCTGGGTGGGGAGCCTCCGGGCTCGCCGGCATCCTTGGACACCGGTCTGCTAACCCGCCCTGTGCCCGCCCACCCCGTTTAGCAGCGGAAGGCGGGTGAAACCCTGTCCAAGGAGGCTGCAAATGCCTGTTGTTTTCGCTCGTGCTGAGCAAACGCAGATCCAACGCAAATCCTGTTCGCTGCAAGCATTAGTTCGTGAGGAGGGGACTCATGACTGAGCAGGCCGAAACGACGCTAGCACCAATCGGGCATATGCAGCGTGACCTGTTGGCCGAGTTGCACGGCCTTGCACTATGGAAAGAGGATTCTGCAGCAACGCGTATCCACGAGATCGTCAGTCAGTTGATAGCGATCGAGGAGCAAGTACGAGGCAATGTCCTTGAGCAATGCGATCGACTTCTGCAAGTCAGCGCGGCAATACGGTTGATGTTGACGCTCCTGGATCAGGACGATGCGGCATGCGCCGAGCCCTCGGGGTTGCACTGCATGCTCTCGCTGCTAAAGAGTCGACTCGACTCGGCAGTTGATGGCGTGCAGGGGATGTATTGAGGACCAGGTGATGCCTCGGTGATGCCTCAACGGTCAGCCCCTGAAAAAACACCTTGCCCGGCGACCACGCACTTCCTAAGTGAGCGCGAGCCTGCAAAACGAAAACGGCCCCCAATCGCTTGGAGGCCGTTTTCAAATTCTGGTGCCGGCTGCAGGACTCGAACCCGCCACCTGATGATTACAAATCAACTGCTCTACCTGATGAGCTAAGCCGGCATGTTTGGTGCAGACAGCGATTCTACTGCATGCGGCGCGAAATGACGATGCCTTGATGCAGCCTGCGCCGTACTTACTTCACCACCTTCAGCGAAGGCTTCTTGGCGCCGATGCGCGAGACCGGCGGCGGCGTGGGTTCGTCGTCGCCGTTGTGGCCTTCGGTAGTGTCAGCCGTGACCGGGGATTCGCTTTCCACCGTTGACAGCTTGGGTGGCGGGTTGTTCTCGCGTTCCGTGGCGGCCTGGGTGTCGGGCACGCTGCGCTCCACCGGGAAGGCCATGCCCTGGCCGTTCTCGCGGGCGTAGATGGCGAGCACGTTTTCAATGGGTACGTCGATCTTGCGGGAGACGCCGCCGAAGCGCGCGCTGAAGCCGATCCATTCGTTGCCCATGTCCAGGCCGCTGGTGGCGTCGAAGCTGACGTTGAGCACGATTTCGTTGTTCTTGACGAACTCGCGCGGCACGCTGGTGTTGGCGTCGACGAAGACGGCGATGTATGGCGTGAAGCCGTTGTCCGTGCACCACTCGTAGATGGCGCGGATCAGGTAGGGCTTGGTGGAGGTTTCAGGCATTGGGCTTCCAGTGGCGCGGGGCGCGTTCCGGGCGGCCCGAAGCGGTGCGCCTCGGGCCGGGGGGCCGGTTTAGCGGCGCATCACCTTTTCCGACGGGGTGAGCGCTTCGATGTAGGCCGGGCGGCTGAAAATGCGTTCGGCGTACTTCAGCAGCGGCGCGGCGTTCTTCGACAGCTCGATGCCGTAATGATCCAGGCGCCACAGCAGCGGGGCGATGGCGACGTCGAGCATGGAGAACTCTTCGCCGAGCATGTACTTGTTCTTGACGAAGATCGGCGCGAGCTGGGTCAGGCGGTCGCGGATGGAGGCGCGGGCACGCTCGTGGTTCTTCTCGGCGGCCTTGCCCTTTTCGTTTTCGAGGGCGTAGACGTGCGTGAAGAGTTCCTTTTCGAAGTTGAACAGGAACAGGCGGGCGCGGGCGCGCTGCACCGGGTCGGCCGGCATCAGCTGCGGGTGCGGGAAGCGCTCGTCGATGTACTCGTTGATGATGTTCGACTCGTACAGGATGAGGTCGCGCTCGACCAGGATGGGCACCTGACCGTAGGGGTTCATCACCGAAATGTCTTCCGGCTTGTTGAACAGGTCGACGTCACGGATCTCGAAATCCATGCCCTTTTCGAACAGGACGAGGCGGCAACGTTGGGAGAACGGGCAGGTGGTGCCCGAATACAACACCATCATGGTTGGATTCCTTTGAAGCGGGGTCGATTGGCTGGATCGGTATTCTGGCAGAACCGCTATGCAGAAAGCAAATTAGATGATATTAAATCACTTTTGTGCGTGATTTTGGCGGGTAAATGCGCTTTGTATGGCACTTTTGCCATTATCGGCAAGCGATCCATTCAAGCGAAAAGGGCTGGGGCGAACGTCGGTTTCGCGACGCCCGCGCCAGCCCCCTGCCCCTTCGGGGCTTGCGCCCCTCGGGCTTTACTGCCGATTACTTGATGTCCTTCCAGTACGAGGCGTTCAGGCGCCAGGCAAAGACGGTGAACACGCCGAGGAACATCAGCACCCACACGCCGAGGCGCTTGCGCTGGTTCTGGGCGGGCTCGGCCATCCAGTCGAGGAAGCCGACGAGATCGGTCACGGCCTGGTCGTACTCGATCGTGCTCAGCTTGCCCGGGGTGACCTGCTCGAAGCCGGCGAACTTGTGGACCTTCTCGCCGTGCTCTTCGACTTCGGCGAACTTGGCGGCGCGCTGGCCCTGCAGCTCCCACAGTACGTGCGGCATGCCGACGCTCGGGAACACCAGGTTGTTCCAGCCCGTGGCGCGGTTGTCGTCGCGGTAGAAGGTGCGCAGGTAGGTGTAGAGCCAGTCGTCGCCGCGGGCGCGGGCGATCACCGACAGGTCCGGCGGGGCCGCGCCGAAGAAGGTCTTGGCTTCCTTCGGCTGCATGGCGATGGTCATCATGTCGCCGACCTTGTCACCACTGAACAGCAGGTTCTGGCGGATCTGGTCGTCGGTCAGGCCGATGTCCTTGAGGCGGTTGTAACGCATCATGGACGCGCCGTGGCAGTTCAGGCAGTAGTTCACGAACAGCTTGGCGCCGCGCTGCAGCGAGGAGAGATCGCTGGTCTGCACGGGTGCCGGCTCGAGGGGGTAGCCCCCTTCGCTGGCCATGGCGGGCGCGGCGGCAAAGCAGGCGCCGGCCAGCGCGAGAATCGAAAGCAGCTTTTTCATCGTGTGTCCTTGTGCTTTTGTCGGGGTTCGTCCGGTCTCAGTGCGGGTGGAACGTCACGCGTTCCGGCACGGGCTTGAACTGGCCGACGCGGCTCCACAGCGGCATGGTCAGGAAGAAGGCGAAGTACAGCAGGGTGCCAAGCTGCGACACCTTTTCACCCACCGGCGACGGGGGCATGACACCCAGGTAGCCGAGCACGATGAACACCACCACGAACACGCTCAGGATGGTCTTGTGGAAAGCCGGGCGATAGCGGATCGACTTCACCGGCGAGTGGTCCAGCCACGGCAGGAAGAACAGGATCACCACCGAGCCGCCCATCACCAGCACGCCCCAGAACTTGGCGTCGATGAAGTAGAAGCCCACGGCCAGGATCACGGCGATGGCGAGCGCGCCAACCTTGATGCGGGCATCCTTGCTGCGCAGGAACACCATGCCCAGCAGCACCGCGAAGAACACCCACAGGATCGGCAGGAAGTTCGAGGTGGTGGCACGCAGCATCGAATAGAACGGCGTGAAGTACCAGACCGGCGCGATATGCGGCGGGGTCTTGAGCGGATCGGCCGGGAAGAAGTTGTTCGACTCCAGGAAGTAGCCGCCGACCTCCGGGAAGAAGAAGATCACCGCGGAGAAGATCATCAGGAAGCCGCCCACGCCCAGCAGGTCATGCACCGAGTAGTACGGGTGGAACGGGATGCCGTCCAGCGGGATGCCGTTCTCGTCCTTCTTGGCCTTGATCTCGACGCCGTCCGGGTTGTTCGAGCCCACTTCGTGCAACGCGATGATGTGCGCGACCACCAGGCCCAGCAGCACCAGCGGCACGGCGATGACGTGGAAGGAGAAGAAGCGGTTCAGGGTGGCGTCGCTGACGACGTAGTCGCCACGGATGAACAGCGACAGGTCCTGGCCGATCACGGGAATCGCCGAGAACAGGTTCACGATCACCTGGGCGCCCCAGTACGACATCTGGCCCCACGGCAGCAGGTAGCCCATGAAGGCTTCGGCCATCAGGCACAGGAAGATCAGGCAGCCGAAGATCCAGACCAGTTCGCGCGGCTTGCGGTAGGAGCCGTAGAGCAGGCCGCGGAACATGTGCAGGTACACGACCACGAAGAAGGCCGAGGCGCCGGTGGAGTGCATGTAGCGCACCAGCCAGCCCCAGGGCACTTCACGCATGATGTATTCCACGCTGGCGTAGGCCACGGGAATGCCGGCGGCGTTGAGCGTGCCGTCGGGCTTGTAGTTCATCACCAGGAAGATGCCGGTGACGATCTGGATGACCAGGACAAGCAGCGCCAGCGAGCCGAAGAAGTACCAGAAGTTGAAGTTCTTCGGTGCGTAGTACTTGGAGAGATGGTCTTCCCAGAGCTGCGTAGCGGGGAAGCGTGCGTCGATCCAGCCCAGCAGGCCAGTCGTCTTGACTTGTTTTTCGGCCGCCATGGTCAAGCGTCTCCTTTTTCATCCTTGCCGATCACGATCTTCGTGTCGGACAGGAACTGGTAGGGGGGTACGTCAAGGTTTTGCGGGGCCGGCTTGTTCTTGAACACGCGGCCAGCCAGGTCGAAGGTCGAACCGTGGCAGGGGCATAGGAATCCGGGGTCGGAACCGAGCTGGGGATTGGAGCCGGCGCCGAAGGGGCCGGAGGGCGAGCAGCCCAGGTGGGAGCAGATGCCCACCACGACCAGGAGGTCCTTGTGGTCGGCGCGCGAGCGGGTTTCGTTCTTGCAGTACTCGGGCGTCTTCATGGTGAAGGGCACGTCCGAGTTGGGGTCGGCGACTTCGGCATCGGTCTTCTTGAGCGACGCGAGCATTTCCTCGGTGCGCTTCAGAATCCAGACAGGCTTGCCACGCCATTCCACGGTCATCATTTCGCCCGGCTTCAAGGCGCTGATATCAGCCTCGACTGGTGCTCCGGCTGCCTTGGCTTTCTCTGACGGCGCGAACGTGCTGACGAACGGCACTGCGACCGCCACGCCTCCGATGCCGCCAGCGACTGACGTCGCAATCAACCAATTGCGGCGACCCTTATCCACGTTCTTCACGTTTTGCTGGTCACTCATTCCAAACCCCAGGGGATGTCAAATTAGATTTTGCGTCAACCGTAAATTGTACCTTAGGCACATGAGGCATTGAAAGGCGCAGAGTTACTCACGTTCGCGCGATAATCGGACAGAAATCAGCTATGTGGCCTGCAGGCTTGCGTTACGGGCAGTGATGCGGCAGGCTTTTGTCCTGACGACCGTTCAAACCAAGCAACAGAGGGAGAAAAGCATGGGGATGATCTCGGAGTTCAAGACCTTCGCAATGCGCGGCAATGTGATCGACCTGGCCGTGGGCGTGATTATCGGCGCGGCGTTCGGCAAGATTGTCGATTCGGTGGTGAACGACCTGATCATGCCGGTGGTCGGCCGCATCATCGGCAAGCTCGACTTCTCCAATATGTTCGTCGCGCTATCGGATCCGCCCGCGGGCGTGCCGCACACGCTCGATGCCCTGAAAAAGGCCGGCGTGCCGGTCTTTGCCTACGGCAACTTCCTGACCATCCTGGTCAATTTCCTGATCCTGGCCTTCATCATCTTCATGATGGTGCGCGCCATCAACAAGCTGCGCGCCGAAGAGCCGAAGGTGGAAGCGCCTGCGGCCACGCCGGAAGACGTGGTGCTGCTGCGCGAGATCCGCGACAGCCTGAAGGCGCGCCAGGCCTGAGCGCGCAAGGCCCGGGTGGCGGGCGCATGCCGCGCCCCGCCGCTGTCAGACCGGGTTCGGAATATCGATGAAGGTATGGCGCAGGCCGAACTGCTGCGCCAGGTGCTCGCCGAGCGAGCGGATGCCGTAGCGTTCGGTGGCATGATGCCCGGCCGCCAGGTAGGCCACGCCGCTCTCGCGCGCGAGATGGGTGGTCTGCTCGGAGATCTCGCCGCTCAGGTAGGCATCCACGCCGGCTGCCACGGCACCGTCGAAATAGCCCTGGGCACCGCCGGTGCACCAGCCCACCGTGCGAATCATTTGCTCGGGATCGCCGATGGCGAGCGGTTCACGCTCGAGCACGCCGCCCACGTGGGCGGCCAGCGCGGCGAGCGGCATGGGTTGCGGCAGGGTGCCGGTCCAGCCGAGCTGGTCGTCGCCAAATCGACCGGTGGGTGTAAATCCTAATTGCAAGCCGAGCTGGGCGTTATTGCCGAATTCCGGATGATTATCGAGCGGCAGGTGATAAGCCAGCAGGTTCACATCGGCCCCGAGCAGGCGTTTCAGGCGGGCGTGTTTTTGGCCGATTACGCGGGCGTCTTCGTTTTTCCAGAAATAACCGTGATGAACCAAAATGGCATCGGCACCCGCCTCGATGGCGGCTTCGACCAATGCCAGGCTCGCGGTCACGCCGGTGACGATATTTTCCACTTCAAGGCGGCCTTGCACTTGCCATCCGTTCGGGCAATAGTCTTTGTATCGAGGGACCTGAAGCAGGTCGTTCAAGTACAATTCAAGATCTTTTGTTTTCATTTTCTGCCCAAACTCCAATATGTTGCGCCGATTCTGGCTGTTCTTTGCTCAGGCTGTCACCGTCGTGCTGGCCGTGTGGTTCGTCGTGGCCACGCTAAAACCGGAATGGCTGCAACGCGGCCGGGTGGCCGTGCAATCCGGGTCGCCGATCGTCGCGCTGAAGGAGGTGGTGCCCAACATTGCGGGTTCCTCGGCGCAGGGCTCCTATAGCGACGCGGCGCAGCAGGCGATGCCGGCGGTGGTGAACATCTTCACCAGCAAGAATGGCAGCAAGCGCACACCCAACAACCCGCAGGCGGAAGATCCATGGTTCCGGTTCTTCTTCGGCGACCGCCTCCCGGAACGGCAGGAACCGGTATCCAGCCTCGGCTCGGGCGTGATCGTCAGCGCGGAAGGCTACATTCTAACCAACCACCATGTGGTGGACGGCGCCGATGAGATCGAGGTGGCCCTCACCGACGGCCGCAAGGCGAATGCCAAGGTGGTTGGCTCGGATCCGGAAACCGACCTGGCCGTCCTGAAGATCACGCTGAAGGACCTGCCCGCGATCACGCTGGGCCGGATCGAGAACGTCAAGGTTGGCGACGTGGTGCTGGCCATCGGCAACCCGTTCGGCGTCGGCCAGACCGTGACCATGGGCATCGTGTCGGCGCTGGGCCGCAGCCACCTGGGCATCAACACCTTCGAGAACTTCATCCAGACCGATGCTGCCATCAACCCGGGCAATTCGGGCGGTGCGCTGGTCGATGCGCAAGGCAACCTGCTGGGCGTCAATACCGCCATCTATTCGCGCTCGGGCGGCTCGCTGGGCATCGGCTTCGCCATTCCGGTGTCGACCGCGAAGCAGGTGATGGAATCGATCATCTCCACCGGCACGGTGACGCGGGGCTGGATCGGCGTGGAACCGCAGGACATGACGCCGGAGATCGCCGAGTCGTTCGGGCTCGAAGCCAAGGAAGGGGCCCTGATCGCCGCCGTGGTCCAGGGTGGCCCGGCCGACAAGGCCGGCGTGAAGCCGGGCGATGTGCTGGTCTCCGTCGATGGCCAGACCATCACCGACACTACCGCTCTGCTCAATGCCATCGCCCAGCTCAAGCCGGGCGCGGAAATCAAGATGAAGGTGGTGCGCCGTGGCAAGCCGATCGAGCTGGCAGTCATGATCGGCAAGCGCCCCCCGCCGCCGCGCCGCGCGATGCCGCTCGATGAGGAGGAATAAGCCGCCGCGCAGCCGCGCCCGCCCGGCCTGAGCCTTGCCTGACCCCGCCTTTCGTGGCGGGGTTTTTTGTTTCCGGGGTGGCAGTGCTGGCTGCGCTTGCCGATGCCGGCTTCGGCGCATTGAAGCCGCGAAAGCGTACCCGGTGCTGCGCTCACGGCAGTCCCGGCGGCTACGTGAACGAAATCGCGCAAAAGCTGTGCATCGAAGCCGGGAGCGACGCGCGGGCCCGGGAAGCAGCCGGCTGCGCAAGAGCGATTGAGCGCCACGGCCGGCCCCTCCCGCCTGGCCGGCATGCCATCCAGGCCGCCACGCTGTCCGCCGGCGCTGGCCCATGGGTAGTCAGCTTGCACGATACGGGAATGCGCCCTGCCCCGTCGCGAAGCCGGACAAAGGCGACAGCAGACAGCCGTGCCCCGGGCGCCAAAAACAAAACGCCGGCATCCTTGCGGATGCCGGCGTTTTGAGTTCAAGCCAATCTAGAGCGAGCTTACGCCCGCGCTAAATTAGAACTTGTGGCGAACACCAACGATGCCGCCGAACTGGTTGCCACCAGTTTGGACGGTCGGACCAGACGTAATTTGGTCGTTGAAGCCATTCACGCTCAGAGCCGAATTGCCACCCTTGTTGAGGATGTACGTAGCCGAGGCGTACAAGTCGGTACGCTTCGACAGCGCGTAGTCGGCGGTCGTCACGAACTGCCACGGGTTAGCCTTGGCGTTACGCAGGTTCTGGTAGTAAGCGGAGCCCGACAGCGAGAAAGCCGGGGTCAGCTGATAGCCCAGACCAACCCAACCCAGGTTCGAGGCGGTGTTCAGCACGCCGGAAGCACCCGGCAGGGCCACGTTGTTGTAAGCGTGAGCGTAGCGGTAGCCAGCGTAGACCTTGGCCGGACCGAATGCGTAGGTGCCAGCGATGGTCGCGCGACGGATCAGCTGATTGCCGTTGTTGAGAGTTGCCGTCGAGACGTTCGATTGGTCATAAGCAGCACCAACCGAGAACGGGCCTGCAGCGTAGCTCGCCAGGAAGCCGTACTCGCGGCCGTTGGTGAAGTTACCCGCAACCTCTTGGTTGTTGTTGTTGAAGCTGTAGAAGGCCGAAGTGGTCAGGCCACCGAAAGTGCCGGTGTACTTGACGGTATTGTCGGCGCGGGCAGCGAATTCCGGAGCCGTCGCGGTAATGCTGTAACGGGTCGAAATGGCCATCGGATCATAGATCAGGCCGAAATCATAGAACGTGGTCTGCTGGCGGCCCAGGGTCAACGTGCCGTACTGGCTCTGCAGGCCGACGTAGGCGTTACGGCCGAACAGACGATTGCCTTGAGCCGAAGTACCGTTGTCAACGTTGAAGCCGCTTTCCAGGACGAAAATGCCCTTCAGGCCGCCGCCCAGGTCTTCCACGCCACGCAGGCCCCAACGCGAACCGGACTGGTTGCCCGACTGCAAGGCAAACAGGTTGTGGTTGCCGTTGGTAGTTGCGTTCTTGTTGGTGTATTCAATACCAGCGTCAACAACGCCGTACAGGGTCACGCTCGATTGGGCATACGCACCACCAGCGGCCAGGGCAGCGACAGCGGCTGCAAACAGTTTCATCTTCATATCGACACTTTCCTTGTCAACTGATTGGGAAATCTTGGCTTGCCCAAGTGCTTGGGCGACGCATTTACCTCACGTCTGCTGCGTATTATGGGTCAGCCCCCCCGGCCGCCAGAAGGCTTTTTCGTCGTAAACCGTGGATTGCGGGGGATTTTGTTGTGATGTCGCAACAGCCTGGAAGCGCATTTTCACCGTTTTGGTGCAAAAGTTGCGCCCCCAAGCTTTGCTTCCGAAGCGGTACGCGTTCTCAGTCCGCCTGCGCTTCGCTGGCTGCCGGGTCTGCCGCGACGGGTCGCGAGGTGAAGCGGGCCATGATCAGTCCCAGCTCGTAAAGTGCTACCAGCGGCACGGCCAGCAGCAGTTGGGACAGCACATCGGGCGGTGTCACCACGGCGGCGATCACGAAGGCGCCGACGATCACATAGGGGCGGATCTGCTTGAGCTTTTCCAGCTCGACCACGCCAAAGCGCACCAGCACGATCACCACCACGGGCACCTCGAAGGTAATGCCGAACGCCAGGAACATGGTCATGGCGAAGCTGAGGTATTTATCGATGTCCGTCGACATCTCGGCCCCCAGCGGGGCGTTGTAGTGCGCCATGAAATGGAACACCGTGGGGAACACCAGGAAGTAGGCGAAGGCCACGCCGCAGATAAACAACAAGTAGCTGCTGCTGACCAGCGGGACAATCAGCCGCTTCTCATGCTGGTACAGGCCGGGCGCGACAAACTGCCAGATCTGGTACAGCACCCATGGCAACGCGACCAGGAAGGCCACCAGCAGCGTGACCTTCATCGGCACGAAGAACGAGCCGGTCACGTCGGTGACGATCATCCTGCCGCCCTTGGGCAGCGACTCCATGAGAGGCCGGGCGAACAGGTTGAAGATATTCGGTGCCCAGTAGACCAGGCAGACGAAGACCAGGATCACGCCGGAGGCAGCCTTGACGATGCGCGAGCGCAGCTCCACCAGGTGAGAGATGAAGGTTTCCTGCTGGCCTTCGTCCTGCGGGTCTTGGGGATCTTGGGAACGGGAGTCGCTCATGGCGTGGACCGCTCAGCCCGGCGGGCTGGCATCGAAAAATCGGTGACAAAATCGGCGATGTTACGCCGGCGCGGAGCGCATGTCGGAGCGCAAGTCCGAACGCACGACAGCGACAGCCGGCCGGGTACCGGCGTGTTGGCAGACCCGGTCATGCTCAATCGAAGAAAGAGCGTGCGGGACCGGTGGCGGGACGGTGGCGCTTGACGCGCGCGGCGCCGGATTGCGCCCATACGCGGACATTGTGCTGGCGCTTGAACCACAGCGGCCGCGCGCCTTGCTTGACGCGCCAGCTCTTGCGGCCGTTATGGAGCTTGTGCGCCGTATCCCAGGAAGGCACATAGCCGCTGTCCACGGCCGCCCCGCCCGGCGCGGTGCCGGCATCGGTGCCGGACAGCGCATCGTTGAAGGACTGGGTGTGCTCGTGCACTTCCTTGTGGATGGTGCGCTCGACATCGCGCGCGGCATCCTCGAACTCCGTGCGCATCTTGCGCAGTTCGTCGAGTTCGACCTCGCGGCTGACTTCCGCCTTGACGTCGTTGATATAGCGCTGCGCGCGGCCGACCAGGGCGCCGACCGTGCGCGCCACTTTCGGCAGCCGCTCGGGACCGATCACCACCAGCGCCACCGCGCCGATCAGTGCAAGCTTGGAAATGCCGAGATCGATCATGCGAGCGTCGAAAGGGAGGTGCCGCCGCCAAGTCCCGTGGCGCGCGGGACCTCACGCAGGCTTGGCACTGCTGGCGGGTGGGATGACATCGGATGAGCCGGCAAGGATCGCATCGCGCTTACTGCTGGCGCGACTTTTCCTTGGCTTCCACGTCGATGGTGGTGCTGTCGCGCAGTTCCTTGGCCGGCGCGGCTGCCGCGGCGTCTTCGCCATTGGGGTCCTTCATGCCGTCCTTGAAGCCCTTCACGGCGCCGCCCAGGTCCTGGCCGATATTGCGCAGTTTCTTGGTACCAAAAACCAGCATGACGATCACCAGCACGATGAGCCAGTGCCAAATGCTAAACGAACCCATTTTCTGCTCCTGATGAAGCCGGGGGCGGCGCCTTGCCACCCCGGCTCGTTGTTCCGTCACTGAAGGCCATGCCGGGCGACGGTTGCCGGCATGGCGTCTGACCGTGGACGTCCGGCCCGCGGTCCTGCATGGTTTGGCTGCAAGCCTGGCGCGACGCCGGTCCTCAGGACCTGGGCGTCGGGATCAGGGCAGCGGCACCTTCCACTGGTTGCGCGGGCCGCCAAGTACGTGCAGGTGGAGGTGATAGACCTCCTGCCCGCCATCCGGGCCGGTATTGATCACCGTCCGGAAACCGTTCCCGCAGCCTGCAGCACGCGCCAACTCCGGCACCTTCAACATCATTCTAGCAAGCACAGCGCTCTCGCCGGTTCCGCAATCGGCCAGCGAATCGACATGCGCCTTGGGGATAACGAGGAAGTGTACCGGGGCTTTCGGGTGGATATCGTGGAAAGCCAGCATTTCGTCGTCTTCGTAGACCTTGTTCGACGGAAGCTCGCCGGCCACGATCCGGCAGAAGATGCAATTTTGCTTTGAATTCATGAAAATTTCATTGCGTGCCGCAAATCGAGCCGCGCAGTGCGCCACGAGGCGCCCCCGCCGCGGCCTGCCAGGAACCGATCGGCGAAGCCGCCGGCCACCCATAATATAGCGCACAGTGCACACAGCTTATGCGTGAGCTTGCGCAGGCTGGCGAGCCGGTCGGCATCCGATGCGTGCGCCGCACCGCTCCCGCCGCGTTCCTGCCGCGATATCCTCAGGTTCAGGCGCCGGGCTCGCGGCGCGCCTTTTCCTCGAGCCCGGACAGCCCTTCGCGGCGCGCCAGCTCATTGACCACGTCAGCCGGTTCCAGCCCGAAGCGCGCCAGCAGGACCATGCTGTGGAACCACAGGTCGGCCACTTCGTAGACCACCTTGCCGACGGCTTCCTCGCCCAGCCCGGCGGCGCGCGCGTCCTTGGCCGCCATCACGGTCTCGGTGGCTTCCTCCCCGATCTTCTTCAGGATGGCGTCGTCGCCCTTGTGGAAGAGGCGCGCCACATAGGATTTGTCGGGATCGCCGCCATTCTCGGGCTTGCGCGATTCCAGCACCGCAGCCAGGCGCGCCAGCACGTCGGTGCTGCTTGCTTGCGTGTCGCTCATGGCTTGGCCGCGTAGATGGTGGACGGATCTTTGAGCACCGGTTCCACGGTCTGCCAGTCGCCGTTGTCGGTATCGCCCTCGAACTTCTGGAAGAAGCATGAGTGCCGCCCGGTGTGGCAGGCGATGCCGTCGTTCTGCGTGACCTTGAGCAGCACCACGTCTTCGTCGCAGTCCAGGCGGATCTCGTGGACCTTCTGCACGTGGCCGGACTCTTCGCCCTTGTGCCACAGTCGCTTGCGCGAACGCGACCAGAACACCGCCTCGCCAATCTCCACGGTGCGCTGCAGCGCCTCGCGGTTCATGAACGCAAACATGAGTACATCGTTCGAGCCGATTTCCTGGACGATCACCGGCACCAGGCCGTTATCGTCCCACTTAACCTTGTTGAGCCACTTCTTTGCCATGTCGGTTCGCCGTGTTCCAGATTTCAGATCCGCACCGGAATGCCCTCGCGGGCCATGAATGCCTTTGCCTCGCCAACGGTGTGCTCGCCGTAGTGGAAGATGCTGGCGGCCAGTACCGCGTCGGCACGGCCCAGCTTGATGCCGTCGGCCAGGTCCTGCAGCCCGCCCACGCCGCCGGAGGCGATCACCGGGATCGATACGGCGTCGCTGACCGCGCGCGTGAGTTCCAGGTCGAAGCCGCTCTTGGTGCCGTCCCGGTCCATGCTGGTGAGCAGCAGTTCGCCCGCGCCGCGCGCGGCCATCTCGCGCGCCCATGCCACGGCGTCCAGTCCGGTGGCCTTGCGCCCGCCATGGGTGAAGACTTCCCAGCGCGCCGGCTCGCCTGGCGCCGAGCTGCGCTTGGCGTCGATCGCCACCACGATGCACTGCGAGCCGTAGCGCGCGGTGGCATCCGACACCAGCTGCGGGTTGGCGATGGCCGAGGAGTTGACGCTGATCTTGTCCGCGCCGGCATTGAGCAGGCGCCGCACGTCTTCCACGGCGCGCACGCCGCCGCCCACCGTCAGCGGGATAAAGACCTGGGAAGCAACCGCCTCGATGATGTGCAGGATCAGGTCGCGGCCGTCGCTGGTCGCGGTGATATCGAGAAATGTGATTTCATCGGCGCCTTGCTCGTCATAGCGGCGGGCGATCTCGACCGGGTCGCCCGCGTCGCGCAATTCGACGAAGTTGACACCCTTGACCACCCGCCCGTTGGTCACGTCGAGGCAGGGGATGATACGTTTGGCTAGCATGTGATTCCTTGCCCGCCACGGCGCCTGCACGTGCGGGCGCCGGTGGCTGCAATTGTCGCGCGGGAGGCGCGTTGTCTTACTGCTCGGCGCCGAGCTTGTCGGCAAGTGCCTGGGCTTCGGCGAAATTGAGATCGCCCGAATAGATCGCACGGCCGCAGATCACGCCTTCCACGCCATCCTTCTGGACACGGCACAGGCGTTCGATATCGGCAAGGTCGGACAGCCCGCCGCTGGCGATCACCGGAATCGTCGCCGACTGCGCCAGCTTGACAGTGGCATCGATGTTGATGCCCTGCAGCATGCCGTCGCGGCCGATATCGGTGTAGATGATGGCTTCCACGCCGTAGTCCTCGTACTTGCGCGCGAGGTCGGCGACTTCGTGGCCCGTCAGCTTGCTCCAGCCATCGGTGGCGACCTTGCCCTCGCGGGCGTCCAGGCCCACGATGATATGGCCGCCGAACGCCGTGCAGGCATCCTTGAGGAAGCCGGGATTCTTGACCGCGGCCGTGCCGATGATGACGTAGGACAAGCCGCCGTCGAGCCAGCGCTCGATGGTGTTCAGGTCGCGGATGCCGCCCCCCAGCTGGATCGGGATCTCATCGCCCACCTCGGCGATGATGGCCTTGATGGCAGCTTCATTGCGGGGCTTGCCCACGAACGCCCCATTGAGGTCGACCAGGTGAAGGCGCCGTGCGCCCTGATTCACCCAGTGACGTGCCATGGCGGCGGGATCTTCGGAAAAGACGGTGGCCTGGTCCATGTCGCCTTGTTTGAGGCGTACACATTGACCGTCCTTCAGGTCGATGGCCGGAATGAGCAACATAAGCGTGAAGAGCGTTTGATTGAAAGAGAAGAAAGATGAGCCTAGGCCAGCATGGCCGTTCGGCCCGGTCCCGGTAAAGTCACTATATGAGGATCAGGGATTCCAGTGCACGAAGTTCCGGTAGATCTGCAAGCCCATGGCGGCGCTTTTTTCAGGGTGGAACTGCGTAGCGAAAATATTATCGCGCGCCACCGCGCTCGTAAATACGACTCCGTACTCGGTCTCGCCGGCAATATGCGCCGGATCCTGCGCATGCACGAAATAGCTGTGCACGAAATAGAACCAGCTCTCGTCGGGTATCCCTGCCCACAACGGATGAGAGCGGGCCTGCCGCACGCGGTTCCAGCCCATCTGCGGCACCTTGAAGCGCGAGCCGTCCGGCTGGGTCATCCCCTCCAGTTCGAAGCGGATCACCTCGCCGGGCAACAGGCCCAGGCACGGGGTGCTGCCGCCGGCCGTCCTACTTTCCTTGCTCAGGTCGAACAGCATCTGTTCGCCAACGCACACTCCCAGCAGCGGCTTGCTGGCGGCGGCCTCGATCACGGCCTCCTGCAAACCCGATGCGCCGAGCGCGGCCATGCAGTCCGGCATGGCTCCCTGGCCCGGCAGCACCACGCGGTCCGCCGCGCGGATCGCCGCGGGGCGGTCCACCACCTGCACATCCGCCTCCGGCGCCGCGGCACGCAAGGCCTGCGCCACCGAGCGCAGGTTGCCCATGCCGTAATCCACAATTGCTATGGTAGTCATGATTTCAAAACAGGCAACAATGTCTTCAGCCCGTCCACAATGAATTCTACGGCCAGCGCCGACAGGATCAGGCCCATCAGCCGCGTGCCGATATTGATGCCGGTGCGCCCGATCACGCGGGCAATCGGGTCAGCGGCGCGGAACGTCATATATACCACTGCGCCGAGCGCCAGTCCGATCCCGACCAGGATCAGCAACTGGTACCAGTGCTGCGTCTTGCCAGCGTAGACGATTACCGTGCTGATCGAACCGGGTCCGGTCAGCAGCGGCAGCGCCAGCGGCACCACCGCGACGCTGGCCTTGGCTTCGGCTTCATCTTCCTCCTCCGGCGTCGCCTTGGTGCGGCCGGTCTGGGCATTGAGCATGTTCATGGCCATCATGATCATGATCAGGCCGCCGCCCACCTGCAGCGAAGCCACCGAGATATTGAAGAACTCGATGATCTGCTGGCCCAGCAAGGCGGAGATACCCACCACGATCGCCACCGAAATGGACGCGATCTTGATGGTGTGCAGCTTTTCCTGCTCGGTCTGCTGGTTGGTCAGGCTGATAAAGAACGGAATCGCCCCGATCGGGTTGATCAGCGCCAGCAGCGAGATGAACGACTTGAGCGTATCCATCGGGTTGGGCCTGGGCCGTTGGTCTGGCGTGAATGGCGCACGGATATCGTACGCGTCTCGCGCCAAGGTCTGCATCGGGTACCGCGTTGACCGGAGGTTATCGCAGGCAACGCTTAGCTTGCCGGCGCGCGCGGGTGGCGGCGCCGGCCGGATTCAGCCTACCAGGGTGCCCTTGGTCGACGGGATTGTATTGCCCGCGCGCGGGTCCATCTCCACCGCCATGCGCAGTGCGCGGCCGAACGCCTTGAACACGGTCTCGCACTGGTGGTGGGCATTGATGCCGCGCAGATTGTCGATATGCAACGTGACCGCGGCATGGTTGACGAAGCCGCGGAAGAACTCGATGGTGAGGTCCACGTCGAAGCTGCCCACGCGCGCGCGGGTGAACGGCACGTGGAACTCCAGGCCGGGGCGGCCGGAGAAATCGATCACCACGCGCGACAGGCATTCGTCCAGCGGCACGTAGCTGTGGCCGTAGCGGGTGATGCCCTTCTTGTCGCCGATGGCCTTGGCGACGGCCTGGCCAAGCGCGATGCCGACGTCTTCCACCGTGTGGTGGTCGTCGATATGGGTATCGCCGGTGGCTTCGACTTCGAGGTCGAACATGCCATGGCGGGCAATCTGGTCCAGCATGTGGTCGAGGAACGGCACGCCGGACGCCAGCTTCTGGCGGCCGGTGCCGTCGAGATTCAGGGAAACGCGGATCTGCGTTTCCGAAGTATTGCGGGTGACCTCTGCAACACGCATGGTGTTAATCCTGCAACGCCGCGGCAAAGGCGGCGAGAAATTGCGCGTTCTCTTCGGGAGTGCTGACCGTGACGCGCAGACAATTGGCCAGCAACGGGTGCATTTTACCCACGTTCTTGATCAAAACCTTGCGTGCGAGCACGCCTTCGAACACCCGCGCGGCGTCGGGCACGCGCACCAGCAGGAAATTGGCGTCGCTGGGGAACACCGTCACCCCGGGCATGGCGGCCAGCGCGGCGGCCACGGTGGTGCGTTCGGCGCGCAGCTGCGCGGCCTGCTGGTCGAGCACGTCCACGTGCTCCAGCACGAACAGCGCCGTGGCCTCGGTCAGCACGTTGACGTTGTACGGCGGGCGCACCTTGTCGAACTGCGACAGCCATGCCGGTGCGCCTGCCAGGTAGCCCAGGCGGATGCCGGCCAGGCCCAGCTTGGATACCGTGCGCATCACCAGCAGGTTGCCGAACTCGGCCAGGCGCGGCATCCAGGTGTCCTGCGCGAACGGCTGGTAGGCCTCGTCCACCACCACCAGGCTGTGGCTGACCTCCCCCTGCGCGGCACGCACGATGGCTTCCATGTCGGATGCATCGAACAGGTTGCCGGTCGGATTGTTCGGGTAAGCCAGGTAGACAATGGCGGGCTGGTGCTCGGCCATGGCCGCCAGCATGGCGGCGCGGTCCAGCGTGAAGTCCGCGTTGAGCGGCACCCCGACGAACTCGAGCCCGGCGAACTGCGCCGACATGGCATACATGACGAAGCCCGGCACCGGCGCCAGCACCTTGGCGCCGGGCCTGGCCACGGCCAGCGCGAGGATGCTGATGAGCTCGTCCGAGCCGTTGCCCAGCAGCACGTCCATGCCGGCCGGCACCTGCATCACCGTCTTCAGGCGCGCGCGCAGCGCTTCGCTGCTGGGCACCGGATAGCGGTTCAGCGCCACCTCGGCCAGGCGCGCGGCCAGCTGCCCGCGCAATGCGTCGGGCAGGGTGTAGGGGTTCTCCATGGCGTCCAGCTTCACCAGACCGTGCGAATCCGCCACATGGTAGGCGCCCATGGCGCGTACGTCGTCACGGATGATGCGTTCGATCAGGGAAGGCTGCACGGCTGACATTGGATTTACCTCTGAGTGAGTGTCGGTGAAACGGTTGGTGGCTGCGGGTGGCCGGCGGCGGGCATCCCGCCCGCCGGCCACCCGGCCTCAGTTACCTCAGTTGCGCCTGAGGCGGTACTCCGCGCTGCGCGCGTGGGCCTGCAGCCCTTCGCCGTAGGCCAGTTCGGCGGCGATCTGGCCGAGCATCTGCGCGCCGTGCTCGCTCACCTCGATCAGGCTCGAGCGCTTCTGGAAGTCGTATACGCCCAGCGGCGACGAGAAACGCGCGGTGCGCGAGGTGGGCAGCACATGGTTGGGGCCGGCGCAGTAGTCGCCCAGCGATTCGCTGGTGTAGCGCCCCAGGAAGATGGCGCCGGCGTGGCGGATCCGCTCGGCCCAGTGGCGCGGGTTCTCGGCGGAAATCTCGAGGTGCTCGGGCGCGATCGCGTTGGCGATCTCGCAGGCCTCGTCCATGTCGCGCACGCGGATCAGCGCGCCACGCCCGGTCAGCGATGCCCGGATGACATCGCGGCGCGGCATGCTGTCGAGCTGGCGGCGGATGCTCAGCTCCACTTCGGCCAGGTAGTTGGCGTCCGGGCACAGCAGGATGGACTGCGCCAGTTCGTCGTGCTCGGCCTGCGAGAACAGGTCCATCGCCACCCAGTCCGGGTCGGTGGTGCCGTCGCAGATCACGAGGATTTCGGACGGGCCGGCAATCATGTCGATGCCGACGGTGCCGAACACGCGGCGCTTGGCGGCGGCCACGTAGGCGTTGCCCGGCCCGACGATCTTGTCTACCTGCGGCAGCGCGGCGGTGCCGTAGGCCAGCGCCCCCACCGCCTGCGCGCCACCGATGGTGAACACACGGTCCACCCCGGCGATCTGCGCCGCGGCCAGCACCAGTTCGTTGCGCACGCCGCCCGGCGTGGGCACCACCATGATCACTTCCTTGACGCCGGCCACGCGCGCCGGAATCGCGTTCATCAGCACGGACGAGGGGTAGGCAGCCTTGCCGCCCGGCACATAGATGCCGACGCGGTCCAGCGGCGTCACCTTCTGTCCCAGCACGGTGCCATCCGACTCGGTGTACTCCCAGCTATGGCTGCCGCACTCGATCTTCTGCTTCTCGTGGTAGCCGCGCACGCGTGCCGCCGCGGCCTCCAGCGCCGCGCGGCGCTTGGGCTCGAGCTCTTCGAGTGCGGCTTCCAGCTCGGCCTGCGAGATTTCCAGCGCGGCCATCGAAGCGGCTTCGACGCGGTCGAAGCGCTGCGTGTATTCCAGCACCGCGGGGTCGCCGCGGTCCTTCACGTCGGCCAGGATCTGCGCGACGGCGCGCTCGATGGCTTCGTCCTCGCCCGCCTCGAAGGCCAGCACCTGGCGCAGTTCGGTGGCGAAGCCCGGCTCGGTCGAATCCAGCCGGCGGATTACCAGGTTTTCCATAGCGTTCTCGTTCATGACTCCATTCCCCGGGTCCATGCCCTAGTCCTTTCCATGCCGCTCACAGCCTCAGGCCAGCGCGGCGGAGGCCCGCTCAAACGCGTCGAGGATCGGGGCCAGCCGCTCGCGCTTGAGCTTCAGGGCAGCCTGGTTGACCACCAGGCGCGACGAGATCTGCGCGATCTCCTCCACTTCGACCAGGTTGTTGGCACGCAAGGTCCCGCCGGTGCTGACCAGGTCGACGATGGCGTCGGCCAGCCCCACCAGCGGCCCGAGTTCCATCGAGCCATACAGCTTGATCAGGTCCACGTGCACGCCCTTCTTGGCGAAGTGCTCGCGCGCGGTCTGCACATACTTGGTCGCCACGGCCAGCCGCGCGCCCTGGCGCACCGCACTGGCGTAGTCGAAGCCGGCCGAGGTCGCCACCGACATGCGGCACTTGGCGATATTCAGGTCGATCGGCGCGTAGAGCCCGGCCATGCCGTGCTCCATCAGCACATCCTTGCCCGCCACGCCAAAATCGGCCGCGCCGTACTGCACGTAGGTCGGCACGTCGGAGGCGCGCACGATGATGACGCGCACGTCCGGATCGGACGTGGGCAGGATCAGCTTGCGGGAAGTTTCCGGATCCTCGGTCACGTGGATGCCGGCCGCCTCGAGCAAGGGCATGGTTTCGGTGAAGATCCGGCCCTTGGAAAGGGCCAGCGTCAACTGGGTCGGGGAGGGGCTCATCTGTGTCCTTGTTCTGGCTCTCTTGTCGGGCGCGTGGCGTGCGCTTGCGCTCAGGCGATGCGGCGGATCTTGGCGCCCACCGCCGACAGCTTGTCTTCCATGCGGTCGTAGCCGCGGTCGAGGTGATAGATGCGGTCGATCACGGTCTCGCCCTCGGCCACCAGGCCGGCGATCACCAGGCTGGCGGAAGCGCGCAGATCGGTGGCCATCACCTTGGCGCCCGACAGCCTGGGCACGCCGGTGACCACCGCGGTATTGCCTTCGACCGCGATGTCGGCGCCGAGCCGGCCCAGCTCCTGCACGTGCATGAAGCGGTTTTCGAAAATGGTCTCGGTGATGCGCGCGACGCCGCCAGCGATGCTGTTGAGCGCCATGAACTGCGCCTGCATGTCGGTGGGGAACGCCGGATACTCGGCGGTGCGGAAGCTCACCGACTGCGGGCGCTGACCCATCCGCAGGCGAATCCAGTCCTCGCCGGTCTCGATGGCGGCGCCCGTTTCGCGCAGCTTGTCCAGCACGGTGTCGAGGATGCCCGGCGAGACGCCGCGCAGCACCACGTCGCCCAGCGTGGCCGCGGCCGCGCACAGGAAGGTGCCGGCCTCGATGCGGTCGGCGATCACCGAATGGCTGGCGCCGTGCAGGCGCTCCACGCCCTGCACCACCAGGCGGTCGGTGCCGATGCCTTCGATGCGGGCGCCCATCTTGACCAGCAGGCGCGCCAGGTCGGTCACTTCCGGTTCGCGCGCGGCATTCTCCAGCACGGTCTCGCCTTCGGCCAGGGTGGCGGCCATCAGCAGGTTCTCGGTGCCGGTCACGGTAATCATGTCGGTCACCACGCGTGCGCCCTTCAGGCGCCTGGCGCGGGCGTGGATGAAGCCATGCTCGATGGTGATCTCGGCGCCCATGGCCTGCAGGCCCTTGATGTGCTGGTCGACCGGGCGCGCGCCGATGGCGCAGCCGCCGGGGAGCGAGACGCGCGCCTCGCCGAAGCGCGCCACCAGCGGACCGAGCACCAGGATCGAGGCGCGCATGGTCTTCACCAGTTCGTACGGCGCTTCGGGCGAATTGACGTCAGCGCCGTTCAGGGTGACGCGCGCGCCGTCCTGCTCGGCCTTCACGCCCATCTGGCGCAGCAGCTTGAGCGTGGTGCGTACGTCCTGCAGGTTAGGCACGTTGTCGAGCGATACGGTGTCGGCCGCCAGCAAGCCCGCGCACAGGATCGGCAGCGCGGCATTCTTGGCGCCCGAGACGCGGATCTCGCCTCGCAGCGGGCCATTGCCCTGAATCTCGAGTTTGTCCATCTTTTCTCGTTTCTGGCCGGTGCACAACACAAGCTGGCGTCCGGCGTCGTTCGTCACGTTCCGTTGCAGCGCGCCAAGGCGCACGGCCACGGGATCTGGTACCCGCGGGCCGCCCGCGCCGGGCGGCCCTGTTTGTCACGTCCGGCCTGTCGGGCGGCCAGCTTGTCTGTGCGGTGGACGCGGCCTTACTTGGCCTCGCCCGCCTGCGCCTGCCATTCGGCCGGCGTCAGCGTCTTCATCGAGAGCGCGTGGATCTCTGCGCGCATGCGGTCGCCCAGCGCGGCGTAGACCTGCTGGTGCCGCTGGATCAGGCGCTTGCCGTCGAACTGGGCGCTGACGATGGTGRCGAAGAAGTGCTGGCCGTCGCCCTCCACTTCGAGGTGTTCGCAGGACAGCCCCTGGGCGATGTAGTCCCTGACTTGTTGCGGTGTAGGCAGCATGATGTGTATTGGCGTTGGTTCGCGTGCGGGTCCGTGGCGGGTCGGCGTCAGGCGGCGTTCAGTGGCGTTCAGTGGCGCAGCTTGTAGCCGCTCTTGAGCATCCGCAGCGCAATGGCCGCGAGCACCACGAAGGCGGTGCCCACCACCGCCAGGCTGAAGGTCGGCGCAATGTCGGAGACGCCGAAGAAGCCGTAGCGGAAACCGTCGATCATGTAGAAGAACGGGTTGGCGTGCGACACCGCCTGCCAGAACGGAGGCAGCGAGTGAATGGAATAGAACACGCCGGACAGGAAGGTGGCCGGCATGATCAGGAAATTCTGGAAGGCCGCGAGCTGGTCGAACTTCTCGGCCCAGATGCCCGCGATCAGCCCCAGCGTGCCGAGGATCGCCGCACCCAGCAGCGCGAACACCACGATCCAGCCGATATTGGCGAAATGCAGGTTGGCGAACCACGCCGTCACCAGCAGCACGCCCAGGCCCACGGCCAGGCCGCGCACGATCGACGCCACCACGTAGGCGCCGAACATCTCCCAGTGCGACAGCGGCGGCAGCATGATGAACACCAGGTTGCCGGTGATCTTGGACTGGATCAGCGAGGACGAACTGTTGGCGAACGCGTTCTGCAGCACGCTCATCATCACCAGGCCCGGCACCAGGAAGGCGGTGTAGCTGATCTGGTCGTACACCTTCACGCGGTTCTCCAGCACATGGCCGAAGATCAGCAGGTACAGGATCGCCGTGAGCACCGGCGCGGCCACGGTCTGGAAGCTGACCTTCCAGAAACGCAGCACTTCCTTGTAGAGCAGCGTGCGGAAGCCCACCAGGCCACCCACCGCCATCGGCGTCAGGTGCGCGTTGATGGCGTCCCGCCCGCCGTCGAATTCGGTCGGCATCTTCATGCTGCGGCCTCCACTGCCGTATCCGGCAGCGCACCCGGCATATGGCCTTCGCGTCGCATGATCTGCACGAACACGTCTTCCAGGTCTGCCTTGTTGATTTCCATGTCTTCGATCTCGCAGCCAGCTTCGCGGCAGGCGGCCAGGATGGGCTCGACCGCCGGATAACCCGACAGCCGCAGCCGCACCGCGCGCTCGCCCGGATTGGCGGGCATGCGCAGCGGCTCGAGCGCGGCCGGCAGCGTGCCCCTGGACAGCGTCAGCGCCAGTTGCAGCCCGGCGAACTGGTTCAGCAGGTTGCTGGTGCGGTCCAGCGCCACCACCTCGCCGAACTTCAGCATGGCGATGCGGTCGCACAGCGCCTCGGCCTCTTCCAGGTAGTGCGTGGTGAGGATGATGGTGTGGCCTTCGCGGTTCAGCCGCGAAATGAACTTCCACAGCGTCTGGCGCAGCTCCACGTCCACCCCGGCGGTCGGCTCGTCGAGCACGATCACGGGCGGGCGGTGCACCAGCGCCTGCGCCACCAGCACGCGGCGCTTCATGCCGCCGGAGAGCTGGCGCATATTGCTGTCGGCCTTGTTGGTGAGATCCAGGTTGGCCATGATCTCGTCGATCCAGTCGTCGTTGCGGGTCAGGCCGAAATAGCCCGACTGCAGGCGCAGCGTCTCGCGCACCGTGAAGAATGGATCGAAGACCAGCTCCTGTGGCACCACGCCCAGCATGCGGCGCGCCAGGCGGTAGTCGGATACCACGTCGTGGCCAAGCACGCTGACGCTGCCCGAATCGGCGCGATTCAGCCCGGCGAGAATGGAAATCAGCGTGGTCTTGCCCGCGCCATTGGGGCCGAGCAGGCCGAAGAATTCTCCGCGCTCGACAGTGAAGCTGACGCCCTTGAGCGCCTGCAGGTTGCGGTAGCGCTTGCGAACGTCGGTGAGTTCGATGGCTTTCATGGCCGGATACTGTTTGGCAGGCGCTGCGGGCTGTCGGCTCGCGCGCCGGCCTCCTTGAAATGGCGGGGACCGCCTGGGTGCTTCGACCGGTTCTTGCGTCTGCTCCGGGCCTTTTGCGCCGGAACGGTCGAACAACCCGGAATTATAGGGGATGCGGGGGCAGTCCCGCTCTGAGCACGAGGCGTGGCGGCTGCCATCGCCCGGGCATCGCAGTGGCAGGTGCCGCCTCGGCGGCCTGCCATGGATGCCGGTTCAATGTCGGTGGGAAGCGGTGTGCGGCGCGCCGGCGCCGGCCTGGGGCGCCAGTTCCAGCAAGGAATCGACGCCGTACAGCGCGGCCAGCTGGGCCAGCTGCGGCGGTACGCCGACAAAGGACAGCGCCTGGCCGCGGCCGGCGGCGTCGCGCTGCCACGCCAGCAACACGGCCACTGCGGCGGAATCGACCTGCGTCAGCGCGCTGCAATCCACCCTGGCCTCGCCCTGGGCCAGGCGAGCCAGTCCGTCACGCAGCACGGTGGCGGCGTTCCGGTTGGTCAGCGAGGTGTCGAGCGAGAGCATCTGGCAGGATTCGGGATGTCGGCGGTCGAAGCGGTATGCGCGCTTCCGGCGTGGAAAAACGCGCCCGCCGGTCGGACGGGAGCGTTCATTGTAAAACACTTCGCCCACTCATGCTGCGCCGCAACCTGCCATTTGCGCAGGCTGCAAGGCGCGCATCTCAGTTCTTCGCGTTGGCCAGCTGGCGATTGCGGTCCTGCAGCGTCTTGATCACGCCGTCCACGCCCTGCTGGCCGACGATGGTGTTGAAGCTGCCCTTGTAGGCCTCGGTCAGCCAGGCACCCAGCACATTGATGTCATAGACCTTCCAGCCCTGCGGCGTCTTCTCGAGGCGGTAGTCCAGCTGGATCGGCTCGCCCTTGTTGATGACCTGGGTGCGGATGGTGGCGTCGGTGTCGTCCGCCGTGCCGCGGTACGGGCGGAACTGCACCTGTTGGTCCCGGATCTGCGCGATCGCGCCCGAGTAGGTACGGATCAGCAGGGTCTTGAATTCGTCAGTGATCTGCTTTTGCTGCTCCGGCGAGGCCTTGGACCAGTTGCGGCCCATGGCGATCTGCGTCGTCCTCTGGAAATCCGCGTTGGGCAGGATCTTTTGTTCAACCAGCGCGGAGATCTTGCCGATATTGCCGGCCTGCATGTCCTTGTCCGTCTTGACAGTCGCCATCACGTCGTTGACCACGGCCTTGACGAGGCCATCGGGTGTGCTGGCATCCTGCGTCTGGGCATGGGCAGCCCCGGCAAAGGCAGCTACGGCGAGAAAAGGCAGCAACAGTCGCTTGATCATCATCTTCGTCCTTCCTTATCAAATCAAACGCAAGAATCGCCGCGGCGCGGCAACCTGCGCAATCCGGCTTCAAGTGCCGGTAGTGGCCCTGCCCCGGTTGGAGCGAGGCGGGCCGGGGGAGTTCGTGACACCAGAGCTTCCGGCGCCACATTCAAACAATTTGTTGCAGCGCTCACAGCCGCGTCACGTCGTCACGCGCCGGCGAGCGGGTAGCGGCTCAGCGGCCGAAGCGGATGCCCCCCGGCATCTGCACGGGCGGCGTAGGCAACGACTGATTTTCCTGCTGGGAGTCGGCCGGTGGCGCCGAAGGCTCGCCCTCCTCTTCGCTTTGCGGAGGATTGCCGTCGTAGATCTGGTACTCGCGGCGCTGCAGGTAAGCGTCGCGCAGGAAAGTGTACTTGTCGAGCGCGGCCTCTTCGATCAGGTTGGATGCGCCCAGCAGCGAAGCGCGCGTGCTGACGATGCGCACCCCGGTCAGCGTATTGCGCGCCCACACCGGATCCAGATAGGCCAGCGGGTCCATCTGGCGGTCCACCAGCATGCCGACGGTATCGCGCACCGTGCTCGGCCCGAACAGCGGCAGCACCAGGTATGGGCCGGAAGGCACGCCCCACACGCCGAGGGTCTGGCCGAAATCTTCCTTGTATTTCGGCAGGCCGGCCGGCGTGGCGATGTCGATCAGGCCGCCGAGGCCCAGCACGCTGTTGATCGCCACGCGCATGGTGTCTTCCGCGGCGCGCGCGGGCTTGCCCTGCAGCAGGTTGTTGACGGCGGAGTAGACGTCGCTGACGTTGGAGAACGCGTTGTCGATGGCGGTGCGCACCGGCGACGGGATGAAGTCGGCGTAGAGCTGGCCGACCGGCTTGAGCACGCCCTTGTCAAAGTCTTCGTTGATGCGCGAGACCTCGCGGTTGAAGGGCTCGATAGGGTCCTTCGGGTTCGCTGTCGGGCCCGTCGCGCACCCCGCCATCAACAAGGCGGCCGCAGCCGCCGTCAACCACTTCTGTCCCCCGCGCCACCACGCAGGGACACCTTTGCCACTCATTTCAACCCCCCTGCGGGGGCGCTGGCCGCACTCCCGCCCGCGTTGTTGCCACCGGCACCTGCGTCCGCGGCCTTGTTATACAGGAACTGCCCGATCAGGTTTTCCAGCACCACGGCAGACTGCGTCATGGTGATGCGCGCGCCCTCGGCCAGCATGGCCGTGTCGCCGCCCGCCTCGAGGCCGATGTACTGCTCGCCCAGCAAGCCCGAGGTGAGGATCTTGGCCGAGGTGTCCTTGGGAAACTGGTAGCGCTTTTCCAGGTTCATCAACACGGTGGCCTGGTAGGTCTTGTCGTCGAAGCGGATGTCCACCACACGGCCCACCACCACCCCGGCGCTCTTGACCGGCGCGCGCGGCTTGAGGCCGCCGATGTTGTCGAAGCGCGCCTGCACGGCGTAAGTGTCCTGGAACGACAGCGAGCTCATATTGCCGGCCTTCAGCGCCAGGAACAGCAGCGCGACAAAGCCCGCCACCACAAACAGACCAACCCAGAAATCGAGGGTATTTCTTTTCATCTCTCGTCTCTTCTTCAAGTACAGCGCCCTCGGCAATGGCCGTGGCGGCTCAGCTGAACATCAGCGCGGTCAGCAGGAAATCCAGTGCCAGCACGGCCAGCGAGGCAATCACCACGGTACGCGTGGTGGCGCGCGACACGCCTTCCGGCGTGGGCTTGGCCTCGTAGCCCTGGTACAACGCTATAAACGTCACCGCGATGCCAAAAATGAAGCTCTTGATCACACCATTGAGCACATCGGCACGCACATCCACGCCGCCCTGCATCTGCGACCAGAACGCGCCGGCATCCACGCCGATCATCTGCACGCCGACCACATAGCCGCCCAGGATGCCCACCGCGCTGAAAATCGCGGCCAGTACCGGCATGGCCACCACGCCGGCCCAGAAGCGCGGCGCGATGACGCGCTGGAGCGGATTCACCGCCATCATCTCCATCGCGGTGAGTTGTTCGCCGGCCTTCATCAAGCCGATTTCGGCAGTCAGCGAAGTGCCGGCGCGCCCGGCGAACAGCAACGCGGTCACCACCGGCCCCAGTTCGCGCACCAGCGACAACGCCACCAGCAGCCCGAGCGCCTGCTCGGAGCCGTAGCGGTTGAGCGTGTAGTAGCCCTGCAAACCCAGTACGAAACCGACAAACAGCCCCGATACGGCAATGATCACCAGCGACAGGTTGCCGACGAAAAAGATCTGGTCGCTCACCAGGCGAAAGCGCCGCAGCAGCGCCGGCGACATGGCCAGCACCGTGAAGAACATGCGCGTGGCGTGGCCCAGCCCGCCCACGGACTTCCGCACGGCGGCGCCGATATTCGTGAAGAATCCCATCATCGGGCGGCCCCGCTGGTGAAGTCATCGGCCAGCGAAGGCCCGGGATAGTGGAACGGCACCGGGCCGTCGGCCTCGGCATGGACGAACTGGTGCACGAAGGGATCGGTCGAGGCGCGCAGCGCGTCCGGCTCGCCTTCGGCGGCGATGCGGCCGTTGGCGATGAAATAGACGTAGTCCGCGATCTGGAAGGTCTCGTTGACGTCGTGCGAGACGATGATGCTGGTGGCGCCGAGCGCGTCGTTCAGGCTGCGGATCAGGCGTGCCGTCAGGCCCAGCGAGATCGGGTCGAGCCCGGCGAAGGGCTCGTCGTACATCAACAGGGCGGGATCGAGCGCGATCGCTCGCGCCAGCGCCACCCGGCGCGCCATGCCGCCGGAGATCTCGGAGGGCATCAGGTCGCGCGCGCCGCGCAGGCCGACCGCGTTGAGCTTCATGAGCACAAGGTCGCGGATCATCGACTCGGGCAGGTCGGTATGTTCGCGCAAAGGGAAGGCAACGTTGTCGAATACCGTCAGATCGGTGAACAACGCGCCGAACTGAAACAGCATGCCCATCTGGCGGCGCACCGCGTACAGGCCGTTGCGGTCAAGCGCGGGGATATTGGCACCGTTGAAGAGGATTTCACCCTTCTGGGGCCGCACCTGGCCGCCGATCAGGCGCATCACGGTGGTCTTGCCGCAGCCGGAGCCGCCCATCACGGCCACTACCTTGCCGCGCGGGAAGCGCATGCTGAGGCCCGACAGAATAGGCGTGCCGCCCGCCGCATAGGCGAAGTCGACAGCGTTGATCTCGACGAGGTTTGAGGCGGATTCGGTCACGTTTGCACCGTTTTGGCAGTCCGCCATTATAAGGGCTACTACCTAGCACTGCCCGGGCCGGTGTGGCGCAATCCACATCCATTGACCGCAAATAATTGTTTCATCACTTTTTGCGGTTAAAGCAATGTTCGAGACACTTTCGACGGGACGATCTAGGGCTCCGTCGGTCCGCCCGCCTGCCGCAGGATCACCTGCCACTGGATCGACTCCGAACGGATGGCGGTGGCAAACGCTTCCGGCGAATCCCGCAACGGGGTCAGCCCCGCCGCCAGCAGGCGGTCCCGGACCTCGCGCTCGGCCATCACGGCGTCCAGTTCGTCGGCGAGTCGCGCGACGATGGCGTGCGGCGTCTTGGCCGGCGCCATCACGCCGAACCAGGCCCCGGCGCCATAGCCATCGAGGCCGGACTCCTGCAACGTGGGCACGGCCGGCGCCAGTTGCGAGCGCGCCATGCCCGTCACGCCCAGCAGGCGCAGGTTGCCATTCCGGATATGGGCTTGCACGGCGGCAAAAGAGCAGAAACAGGCACTGACGCGGCCAGCCAGCATTTCCTGCACCACCGCGCCCTCCCCCTTGGCCGTCACCAGCGGCACGCCGTTCGGCACGCCGTGCACGGCGTATTCCGCGTACAGGTGGGAAGGGCTGCCGGCCTGCCCGGAGCCGTAGCTATAGGACGCGGGGCTGGCCTTGACCGCGCTCAGCCACTGCTGCGCCGTGCGCATCGGCAGGCGCGCGTCGATCACCAGGAACAACGGCATGGTGGCCACCCGCGCGACCGGGGTGAAATCGCGCACCACATCGTAGGGCACCGGCTCCAGGCCCGGCTGGATCAGCATGGTGGCCTGGTGGAACAACAATGTATGGCCATCGGAACTGGCCTTGGCGACCAGGTCGCCGGCCGTGGTGCCGCCAGCGCCGGGCCGGTTGTCGACATCGACCGGCACGCCCAGGCGCACCGACAGCCGCTCGGCCAGCATGCGCGCCACGGCGTCCGGCACGCCGCCCGCCGGGAACGGCACGACCAGGCGCACCGGGCGCACGGGAAAGGAGATCGGTCGGGTGAAGGCAGCGGGCGTGGCGGACGGCGGCGGGACTGCCGGCCGCGCCAGGCAGAGGCCGGCGGCGCCGGACAACAGCCCGCCCAGGCAAAGCGCCAGGACGCGCGCGGCGAAGCGCTGCAGGGCCGGCACGCGCCGCGCCGGCAAAGAGGGCACAGCGGCCCCGGCGCGCAAGCTGTGCCGGAGGTGCTGCAGACAGGCCGGCCATGCGGCGGGGTGAAGCAACTTCGCCTTACCTCGCCAAAGCCGCGGAAAAATGCGCACTTCGGACATCAATTCCTCCGAGCCACGGGCGTTGCCGGTGACATATGGGTCGGCTGAAAAGGGGATGAGCGAGGCAGTCTTTGTTCTAATTGTTCGGTTCATTCTACGAACAATGCCCTGGGCCGCACAGACCACGTTAACCATAGCCGGGACAACCCTGTGCGCGTCCCGCGGACCCGCGCCGTCAGCGGGAATCCGGGCAGGGACGCCGTCTATAATCGCCCGCCATGAACGAAATGATCCTGCGGCCGATGAGGGCCGCCGACCTGCCCGCGGTGCTGGAAATCCAGGCGCTGTGCTATCGCGGCGCGTTGCACGAATCCCGCGCGGCACTGGCCAGCCGGCTGGCACTGTCGCCGGCCACGTGCTGGGTGGCGGCGTCAGCGGACCGGCAGGAAGCGCCGGCCGCCTACCTGTTGACGCATGCGTGGCCGCAGGACAGCCTGCCGCCGCTGGACGGCATGCTGGCAAGGCACTGGGAAGACGGCGGACTGACCTGGTTCGTGCACGACATGGCGGTGGCGCCGGCGGGCCAGGGACACGGCCTGGCGCAGCGGCTCTACCAGGCGGCACGCGCTGCGGCGCTCGATGCCGGACTGCGCTCTTCGCGGCTGGTGGCCGTGCAATCGGCCGCTGCCTGGTGGGCGCGACTCGGCTACCGGCAACTGGCACCGGCGAGCGCCGCGCTGTCCGCCAAACTGGCCGCCTATGGCGACGACGCGGTATTGATGGGCTGCACGCTGCCGCCCCGCTGACCGCCGGGCCGGCCCAGCACATAAAAAACCCGCCCGGCTTGCGCGGGGCGGGTTGTTGCCGGCTGCCAGCCGGCGCGTCAGAGCCTTCGCGGACTCAGCGCGGCAGTTCGGAGTGTCCCATCAGGAACGCATCCACCGAGCGCGCAGCCTGGCGGCCTTCGCGGATGGCCCACACCACCAGCGACTGGCCACGGCGCACGTCGCCGGCGGCGAACACCTTCGCCACGTTGGTGTGGTAGGCGCGCTCGCCTTCGGTCGAAGCGCGGGCGTTCTTGCGTGCGTCGGTGTCCACGCCGAAGGCGGAGAGCAGCGAACCCACCGGGTTGGTGAAGCCCATCGCCAGCAGGACGAGGTCGGCCTTGAGGATGAACTCGCTGCCGGGCACTTCCTGCATCTTGCCGTCCTTCCACTCGACGCGGCAGGCCTTCAGCGCGGTGATCTTGCCATTCTCGCCGACGAATTCCTTGGTCGCCACCGACCAGTCACGCTCGCACCCTTCGTCGTGCGACGACGAGGTGCGCAGCTTGATCGGCCAGTACGGCCACACCAGCGGCTTGTTCTCTTCTTCCGGCGGCTGCGGCAGCAGCTCGAACTGGATGATCGATTCGGCGCCGTGGCGGTTCGAGGTGCCGACGCAGTCCGAACCCGTATCGCCGCCGCCGATCACGATCACGTGCTTGCCGTCGGCGCGCATCGGGTTGGGCGCGTCACCGGCGACTTCCTTGTTCTGCGGGATCAGGAATTCGAGCGCGTAGTGGATGCCGTCCAGGTCGCGGCCCGGCACCGGCAGGTCGCGCGGCACTTCCGAGCCGCCGGCCAGCACGACAGCGTCGAACTGGTCCTGCAGCGCCTGCGCCGAAATGGTTTCACGCGCGTAGTTCAGGATGCCGGCCGGCAGTTCGCCGTCGGTCACCATCACGCCGGCGCGGAAGGTCACGCCTTCGGCCTGCATCTGCTCGATGCGGCGGTCGATCAGCGTCTTCTCCATCTTGAAGTCGGGGATGCCGTAGCGCAGCAGGCCGCCGATGCGGTCGTTCTTCTCGAACACGGTCACGTCGTGGCCGGCGCGCGCCAGTTGCTGGGCGGCAGCCATGCCGGCGGGGCCGGAGCCGACCACGGCCACGGTCTTGCCGGTCTTGTGCCTGGGCGCCTGCGGCGCGACCCAGCCTTCTTCCCAGGCCTTGTCGATGATCGCGTGCTCGATCGACTTGATGCCGACCGGCAGTTCGTTGATGCCCAGCGTGCAGGCCGCTTCGCACGGTGCCGGGCAGATGCGGCCGGTGAACTCGGGGAAGTTGTTGGTCTGGTGCAGCACTTCGATCGCCGACTTCCAGTCCTGGCGGTACACCAGGTCGTTGAAGTCAGGAATGATGTTGTTGACCGGGCAGCCGTTATTGCAGAACGGGATGCCGCAGTCCATGCAGCGCGCGCCCTGGATCTTCGCTTCGCTGTCGGACAGCGCGAAGACGAATTCCTTGTAGTGCTTCACGCGCTTGGTTACGGGCTCGTAACCTTCGTTCTGGCGCGGAAATTCGAGAAAGCCAGTCGCCTTACCCATGTTGCGTCCTTGGTCTTGCTGCGCGGCACCGGCGCATGCGCCGGCCCCGCTGTGAGGTCAGTATCTTGTGAGCCGGCGGCGCAGAGAGCGCCGCCGCCCATGCTTGGTCGGGCCCGCGGGCCCCGCCTGTCTAGCTCAGGCCGCGATGGCTTCGCGGTCGCTGTCGCGGGCTTCCTGTTCCTTCGCGTACATCTCGCCCAGGGCGCGCTTGTACTCGGTCGGGAAGACCTTCACGAACTTGCGGCGCGTCGTGGTCCAGTCGGCCAGCAGTTCCTTGGCGCGTTCCGAGCCGGTGAAGCGGAAGTGCTGCTCGATCAGGCCCTTGAGGATGGCCTCGTCGAGCTGGCGCTTGCCGCCGACCTTGTGCCAGGAAGCGGGCGACTGGCCCTTCTCCTGGTCCGCGGAGGCCAGCACGGCTTCGAGCGCGACCATCGAGGTGTTGCAGCGCTTGTCGAACAGGCCGTCCTCGTCGTAGACGTAGGCCACGCCGCCCGACATGCCGGCCGCGAAGTTGCGCCCGGTGCCGCCCAGTACCACCACGGTGCCGCCGGTCATGTATTCGCAGCCATGGTCGCCGGTGCCTTCCACCACGGCGGCGGCACCCGAGTTGCGCACCGCGAAGCGCTCGCCGGCCACGCCGTTGAAGAACGCTTCGCCGGCGATGGCGCCGTACAGCACCGTATTGCCCACGATGATGTTGCGGGTGGGGTCGCCGCGGAACTCGTGCGGAGCGCGCACGATCACGCGGCCGCCCGACAGGCCCTTGCCCACGTAGTCGTTGCCGTCGCCCACCAGGTCCAGCGTCACGCCGTGCGCGAGGAAGGCGCCGAAGGACTGGCCGGCGGTGCCTTGCAGCTGGATGTGGATGGTGTCGTCGGGCAGGCCTTCATGGCCGTACTGCTTGGCCACCACGCCCGACAGCATCGCGCCGACGGTACGGTTGACGTTCTTCACCGGCTGGATGAACGACACGCGCTCACCCTTGTCGATGGCCGGGCGCGCCTTGGCGATCAGCACGTGGTCCAGCGCCTTGCCGGCCTCGAGCGACAGGCCGTGGTCCTGGCTGTCGGTGTGGAAGCGCGGCAGCTCGGCGGGGAACGGCGCCTGGTAGAACACGCGGGCGAAGTCGAGGCCGCGTGCCTTCCAGTGTTCGATGCCGGGCTTGGTGTCGAGCAGGTCGGCGCGGCCGATCAGCTCGTCGAAGGTGCGGATGCCCAGTTGCGCCATGATCTCGCGGGCTTCTTCGGCGATGAAGAAGAAGAAGTTCACCACGTGCTCGGGCTTGCCCTGGAATTTCTTGCGCAGCGCCGGATCCTGCGTGGCCACGCCCACCGGGCAGGTGTTCAGGTGGCACTTGCGCATCATGATGCAGCCTTCGGCCACCAGCGGCGCGGTGGCGAAGCCGAACTCGTCGGCGCCCAGCAGCGCGCCGATCACCACGTCGCGGCCGGTCTTCATCTGGCCGTCGGCCTGCACGCGGATGCGGTTGCGCAGGCCATTGAGCATCAGGGTCTGCTGGGTTTCGGCCAGGCCGAGTTCCCACGGCGTGCCGGCATGCTTGATCGACGACAGCGGCGAGGCGCCGGTGCCGCCGTCATGACCGGCGATCACCACGTGGTCGGCCTTGGCCTTGGCCACGCCGGCAGCGACGGTGCCCACGCCCACTTCGGACACGAGCTTGACCGAGATGTCGGACGCCGGGTTGACGTTCTTCAGGTCGTGGATCAGCTGTGCCAGATCCTCGATCGAGTAGATGTCATGGTGCGGCGGCGGCGAGATCAGGCCGACGCCCGGCACCGAGTAACGCAGCTTGCCGATGTAGTCCGAGACCTTGTGGCCAGGCAGCTGGCCGCCTTCGCCGGGCTTGGCGCCCTGCGCCATCTTGATCTGGATCTGGTCGGCCGAAGCCAGGTATTCGGCGGTCACGCCGAAACGGCCCGAGGCGACCTGCTTGATCTTCGAGCGCAGCGAATCGCCCGCCTGCAGTTCCAGGTCGCGCACCACGGCTTCCGGTCCCAGCAGCGACTGCATCGTATCGCCCTGCTTGATGGGGATGCCGCGCAGTTCGTTGCGGTAGCGCTTCTCGTCCTCGCCGCCTTCGCCGGTGTTGGACTTGCCGCCGATGCGGTTCATCGCGACGGCCAGCGTGGCGTGGGCTTCGGTGGAGATCGAGCCCAGCGACATGGCGCCGGTGGCGAAGCGCTTGACGATTTCCTTGGCGGGTTCCACTTCCTCGAGCGGAATCGCGCGGGTCGGATCGACCTTGAACTCGAACAGGCCGCGCAGCGTCATGTGGCGACGGCTCTGGTCGTTGATGATGTTGGCGTATTCCTTGTACGTCTGGTACGCGCCGCGGCCGTCGTCGGCACGCACCGCGTGCTGCAGCTTGGCCACCGAATCCGGGGTCCACATATGCTCTTCGCCGCGGATGCGGTAGGCGTACTCGCCGCCGGTCTCGAGCATGGTGTCCAGCACCGGGTTGTCGCCGAAGGCGTCCTGGTGCAGGCGCAGCGCTTCCTCGGCCACTTCGAAGATGCCGATGCCTTCGACGTTCGACGCGGTGCCGTGGAAGTACTTCTGCACGAGTTCGCGCGACAGGCCGATGGCTTCGAAGATCTGCGCGCCGGTGTACGACATGTAGGTGGAGATGCCCATCTTGGACATCACCTTCTGCAGGCCCTTGCCGATCGCCTTGACGAAGTTCTTGACCGCCTTCTCGGGCGAGAGGTCGCCGGACAGGCCTTGCGCCATGTCGGCCAGCGTCTCCATCGCCAGGTACGGGTGCACGGCTTCGGCGCCGTAGCCGGCCAGCAGGGCGAAGTGATGCACTTCGCGCGCGGTGCCGGTTTCCACCACCAGGCCGGCCGAGGTGCGCAGGCCCTTCTCCACCAGGTGGTGGTGGATGGCCGAGGTCGCCAGCAGCGCGGGGATGGCCACGTGCTCCGCATCGACGCGGCGGTCCGACACGATCAGGATGTTGTAGCCCGAACGCACGGCATCCACGGCTTCCGCGCACAGCGAGGCCAGGCGGGCTTCGATGCCTTCCTTGCCCCATGCCTGCGGATAGCAGATGTTCAGTTCATACGTACGGAACTTGCCGCCGGTGTAGTGCTCGATGTTGCGGATCTTGGCGATGTCCTTGAAGTCCAGCACGGGCTGGGACACTTCGAGGCGCATCGGCGGGTTGATGTTGTTGAGTTCGAGCAGGTTCGGCTTCGGGCCGATGAACGACACCAGCGACATCACCATGTTCTCGCGGATCGGGTCGATCGGCGGGTTGGTGACCTGGGCGAACAGCTGCTTGAAGTAGTGGTACAGCGTCTTGTTCTTGGACGAGAGCACGGCCAGCGGGCTGTCGTTGCCCATCGAGCCGGTGGCTTCCTCGCCGGACAGCGCCATCGGCGCCATCAGGAACTTGACGTCTTCCTGCGTGTAGCCGAAGGCTTGCTGGCGGTCCAGCAGGCGCGCGTCGGGCTTCTTCTCGGCGGCCACGTCCTCGGGCTTGGCGTCGAGCTCGTCGAGCTTGATGCGCACGGCGTCGATCCAGCTCTTGTAGGGCTTGGCGTTGGCCAGGTTGTCCTTGAGCTCCTTGTCGTCGATGATGCGGCCCTGCTCCATGTCGATCAGGAACATCTTGCCCGGCTGCAGGCGCCATTTCTGCACGATGCGCGACTCGGGGAACGGCAGCACGCCGGCTTCCGAAGCCAGCACCACGACGTCGTCCTCGGTCACGTAGAAACGTGCCGGGCGCAGGCCGTTGCGGTCCAGCGTGGCGCCGATCTGGCGGCCGTCGGTGAAGCAGATCGCGGCGGGGCCGTCCCACGGCTCCATCATGGCGGCGTGGTATTCGTAGAACGCGCGGCGGTTGTCGTCCATCAGCGTGTGCTGTTCCCAGGCTTCCGGGATCATCATCATCATCGCGTGGACGAGCGGGTAGCCCGCCATCGTCAGCAGTTCGAGGCAGTTGTCGAACGAAGCGGTGTCCGACTGGCCGGGATAGATCAGCGGCCACAGCTTGGGCAGGTCGTCGCCCAGCACCGGCGACGAGATCGCGCCGGTTCGCGCGTTGACCCAGTTGACGTTGCCCTTGACCGTGTTGATTTCGCCGTTGTGGGCGACCATGCGGTAGGGGTGGGCCAGTTCCCAGGCCGGGAAGGTGTTGGTGGAGAAGCGCTGGTGCACCAGGGCCAGGGCCGAGACGGCGCGCGGGTCCTGCAGGTCGAGGTAGTACTCGCCGACCTGGTTGGCCAGCAGCAGGCCCTTGTACACCACCGTGCGCGCCGACATCGACGGCACGAAGTATTCCTTGCCGTGCTTGAGCTTGAGCGCCTGGATGGCGTGGCTGGCGGTCTTGCGGATCACGTAGAGCTTACGTTCCAGCGCGTCCGTGGTCATGATGTCGCGGCCGCGCCCGATGAAGATCTGGCGGATCACCGGTTCCGTGGTGCGCACGGTCGGCGACATCGGCATATTGCAATCCACCGGCACATCGCGCCAGCCGAGCACGACCTGGCCTTCCAGGCGCACGGTGCGCTCGAGCTCCTGCTCGCAGGCCAGGCGCGAAGCGTGTTCCTTCGGCAGGAAGATCATGCCCACGCCGTACTCGCCCGACGGCGGCAGGGTCACGCCCTGCTTGGCCATCTCTTCGCGGTAGAACTGGTCGGGGACCTGGATCAGGATGCCGGCACCGTCGCCCATCAGCGCATCGGCGCCGACCGCGCCGCGGTGGTCCAGGTTTTCCAGGATCTTCAGGCCTTGCTGGACAATCTCGTGGCTCTTCTTGCCCTTGATATGGGCGACCATGCCGACGCCGCATGCGTCTTTTTCATTGGCGGGGTCGTACATGCCCTGGGCTTGCGGAAGCGAGGTGGGCGCGTGCGCGGCGACGGCAGACTCTGCGGCCTGCGCCATCGTTTGCTTCGGTTGGGATTGCGATTGGTCCACTGGCTTGATTCCGGTGAGGGCTGCGCAGCCAGCAAGGCAGGCCGGAACGGGGACCGCACTCTGCCACCTGGGCCGGCCGGAACCGGGAGCGGGATGACGAGAGGACAAGCGGGGCCGCAGCGGCGTACGCAAGCGTGACGCGCCGCACAATGAATGTGGGTGGAGCAACTATAAAAGAATCGTCCCAGTCCCGCAAAAAAAATAAACGGGGTCAGATCATAATTAATCCCGCACCACAACGGGGATGGTGATTATTTGGGGACAGGTTATTTTTTGGTGCACCGCAAGGCGTTTTGTGAGGCGATCGCCCCTTGCCCTGCGCAGCGGGTGTCCGCGCTTACGCAGACCCGGGTTCGGCCTCCCCACCCCCGGCGCCACGACCGGCGGGCCGGCCCTTCGGCAGCGGTTGCACGCGCCGGCTGCCCTGGCGCTCCAGTTGTGCCAGGAAAGCCGCGTCACCAAGCGGCCAGCCGCTGTGGGCGTGGCTGCGCAGCGTCGCCAGCGTCATCGAAGACAAGCCCTCGGCTGCCACCGTGCGATAGTTCGACTGGCGCTCGAACGGTGTATTGCCGAGAGCCCAGTATGCGGAGTGATCGCTTACCAAAGGACTGGCCTCGATGCCGGCGTGATGGCGGTAGCTGCTCCAGCGATCGCCATCCGGCGCGACCACGTCGCCCGCGCGTACCGCATTGCCTTCCACGTACAGCATCGCCTGCAGCATCCAGGCGGCGGGATCGAACACCGCCGAGCGGAAGCGGCCATCCCAGAGGGTGCCGGTGCGGCCGGCGGCGCGGTTGAAATAGCGGGCATAGCGGCGCCCGACCGCCTGCATGGTCAGGCTCAGCGAGTCGGCATGACGCGGGGTGGCCACCAGGTGCACGTGGTTGGGCCGCAGGGCATAGGCATGGATGGCGAGATCGTGTTCGCGCGCCGCCATGCGCAGGCAATCCAGGTAGTGCAGGTAATCGTCGGGACAGAGAAAAACCGGCTGGCGGTTGTTGCCGCGTTGCAACACGAGGGCCGGCAGGCCTGCGGGCGAAAAACGAGGGAGTCGGGCCATGATCGGGGGCGGGATTCGAAGCGGACGCCCTGCCGGACCAGTCGCCGGGGGGGGCGCAAAAACCCGATGATAGCCCAGACGCAGCTTGATCCGTCCCCATTTCATTGGTGGGGCTGCCGCCCCGACGGCGCGCCCTGGCCAGGCTGGCTCAGCCGGCGCCCTCGTGGACCGCGAAGATGCGGCGATGCTCGCGGATCGCGTAGCGGTCGGTCATGCCGGCGATGTAATGCGATATCAGGCGAGACTGGTCGCGGCCTTGCCCGGCCTGGTATTGCGGCGGCAGCAGGCGCGCATCCGCCATGAACACGTCGAACAGGTCGGTGATGATGCGCTGCGCCTTGGCCGACATGCGCATCACCAGGTAGTGCCGGTACAGATGGCGGAACAGGAAACGCTTGAGTGTCGCGGCCTCCTCGCGTACCGCGGCGCTGAAGGCGACCAGCGGGCCGGCAGCGCGCACCGCGTCGATATTGCGCGGGTTGGCCGCGGCGATATTGTGGCTGGTGGTCTCGATCAGGTCGACGATCAGGGTATTGATCATGCGCCGGACGGTCTCGTTGATGGCGCGCCGGCCATTGATGCCGGGGAACGCGGCCATCGCCTCGGCGCGGTGGCGGGCCCACATCGGCACCTCGTCCATCTGTTCGAGCGTGAGCAGGCCGGAGCGCAGGCCGTCGTCGATATCGTGGTTGTTGTAGGCGATCTCGTCGGCCAGGTTGGCCAGCTGGGCTTCCAGCGACGGCTGCGTGCCCTCCATGAAGCGCCGGCCCAGCTCGCCCAGCGCCGACGCATTGACGCGCGAGCAATGCTTGAGCACACCTTCGCGCGTCTCGAAGGTCAGGTTGAGACCGTCGAAGCCGCCATAGCGCTCTTCCAGCTCGTCCACCACCAGCAGGCTCTGCAGGTTGTGCTCGAAGCCGCCGTGATTCTTCATGCAAGTGTTCAGCGCATCCTGCCCGGCGTGGCCGAAGGGCGTGTGGCCGAGGTCGTGGGCCAGCGAAATGGCCTCGACCAGATCCTCGTTGAGCCGCAGGTTGCGGGCGATCGAGCGGGCAATCTGCGCCACTTCGAGGCTATGCGTGAGCCGGGTGCGGAACAGATCACCCTCGTGATTGACGAATACCTGGGTCTTGTACTCCAGCCGGCGAAAGGCCGTGCTGTGAATGACCCGGTCGCGGTCGCGCTGGAATTCGCTGCGCGAGGACGACGGCGGTTCGGCGTGCACGCGTCCGCGCGACTGGGCGGAGCGGGCAGCGTAAGGGGCGAGATGGCTTTCGAGGTCGGTCATGCGGCATCCGGTCGGCATCCGGCCAGAGCGTGCGCGCCGGCCGGGGTTGCGAGGCACAACCGATCGCGTCAGGCGACCGGCGCCTCGGTAGGAGGCCTGAGCACCGCGTGCTGCAGCGTGGCGCGCAGGTCGGAATCCGGAACGGTGGTGATGAAGGCTTCGCCCAGCTTCCTGAGCAGGATGAACTTGACGCTGCCGGCTTCCGCCTTCTTGTCCACTTTCATCAGTTCGATGTAGCGGTCCGTGCCGAGCTCCGGGGCCACCACCGGCAGCATGGCCGCACGCGTGAGCTGCACCAGGCGCGCACGCGTCTCGATATCGATGAAGCCGAGCCGGTGCGACAGGTCTGCCGCCATCACCATGCCGCAGCCCACGGCTTCGCCGTGCAGCCACTCGCCGTAGCCCATGCCCGCCTCGATGGCATGGCCGAAGGTGTGGCCGAAATTGAGGATGGCGCGCAGGCCGCCCTCGCGCTCGTCCTGGGCCACCACGGCGGCCTTGATCTCGCACGAGCGCTGCACGGCCAATGCCATCGTGTCCGGGTCGCAGGCATTGAGCGCGCGGATATTGCGCTCGATCCAGCCGAAATACTCCGCATCCGCGATGGCGCCGTGCTTGATCACCTCGGCCAGGCCGGCGGCCAGTTCGCGCTCCGGCAGCGTGCGCAAGGTGTCGATATCGGCAATCACCGCGTTGGGCTGGTGAAAGGCGCCGATCATGTTCTTGCCCAGCGGGTGGTTGATGCCGGTCTTGCCGCCCACGGAGGAATCCACCTGCGCCAGCAAGGTGGTCGGCATCTGCACGAAGGGCACGCCGCGCATATAACAGGCAGCGGCAAACCCGGTCATGTCGCCCACCACCCCGCCGCCGAGGGCGACCAGCGTGGTCTTGCGGTCGGCGCCCGCGGTCAGCAGCGCGTCGAAGATCAGGTTGAGCGTTTCCCAGTGCTTGAAGGCCTCGCCGTCAGGCAGGGTCACCGTGCGCACGGTCTTGCCGAGCGCGGCCAGCGTGGCCTCGACCCGCGCCGCGTAGAGCGGACCGACGGTCTCGTTGGTGACGATGACGGCATGCTGCCCACGCACGTGGGGACGCAGCAACTCGGCCTGGTCGAGCAGGCCGGTACCGATATGGATGGGGTAGCTGCGCTCCCCCAGGTCGACTTCAAGGGTGATCATCGTGATCCTGGTCCTGCACCGGTAGTGTGTCGGCGTCCGTGCCGTCGTCCCGTCCGGGTTCGCCGGGTTCGCCCGGCTCCCCGGGCTCCTCGGGCTCTTCCGCGGACACGCTGAAACCGGCCATTTCAAGTTGCATCAACACCATATTAGCAAGCTGGGCCACCGAGGGCTTGCCGGTTTCGATGATGAAATCCGCCACCTCGCGGTAAAGCGGGTCGCGCTCCCCATAGAGCGCTTCGAGCCTGCCCTTGGGGTCCGCGGTCTGCAGCAGCGGGCGGTTGCGGTCGTGGCGCGTGCGCAGCCACAGGTCGTGCGGACTGGCGCGCAGGTAGACCACGGTGCCGCGCGCCTTCAGGTGGGCGCGGTTCTCCGGGCGCAGCACCGCGCCGCCGCCGGTGGCCAGCACGATGCCGCTGCGCTGGCTCAGCTCGTCGATCATGTGTGCCTCGCGGTCGCGGAAGCCGGCTTCGCCCTCATGCTCGAAGATGATCGGAATCCGCACGCCGCAACGCGCCTCGAGTTCGTGGTCCGAATCGAAGAAGGGATAGTTCAGGCGCCGGGCCACGGTTCGGCCGACGGTGGTCTTGCCGGCACCCATCAGGCCAACAAAGAAAAGGTTCGGGCGGGTGACTGTCACTGGCGTATCGGGCGGAAGCCGGGTCTCTGGCCGGCCACCGCAGTGGAAAACAGCGTCATCTTCTTATGTCGGAGCATTCCGGGCAAGTGGCAGGAAACGCGCTTGCGGCGGCCCACCCCTCGACCTGCCCCGCTCCCGCGCCCGCCAGCCCGGGCAATAAAAAGGCCGCATCGCGAGCGATGCGGCCTGCCAGTCTACTGCATCCGGCGTATCCGGCGTAGTTCGGGCCTATTTCAGCGAGACGCTCTCGTTGAGCACGCGCGGCGTCAGGAACACCAGCAGCTCGGTGCGGTTGTTGACCTTGGCGCTGTCCTTGAACAGATTGCCCAGGATCGGGATGTCGCCCAGGAAGGGCACCTTGTTGACGTTGGTGGTCTCGGTCTGGCTGTAGATGCCGCCGATCACCACCGTGCCGCCGTTCTCCACCAGCACCTGCGTCTGCACGTGCTTGGTGTCGATGGCGAAGCCCGCAGTGGTCTGGATGCCCACGCTGTCCTTGTTGACGTCCACGTCCAGCAGCACATTGCCTTCGGGCGTGATCTGCGGCGTCACTTCCAGCTTCAGGTTGGCCTTGCGGAACTGCACGGAGGTGGCGCCGCTGGAGGTGGCCGCCTGGTAGGGCAGCTCGGTGCCCTGCTCGATCAGCGCCTTGATATTGTTGGCGGTGACCACGCGCGGGCTGGAGATGATCTTGCCCCGTCCGTCCGCCTCCAGCGCCGAGAGCTCGAGCGCAAGGAAGCGGCCGGCGGTGTTGCTGAACAGGCTCACCGCCACCGAGCTGGGATTCACGCCATTGATCGCCGCCGCCGGCAGGCTCAGCGCCGGGGAGTTGTCCCAGGTGCCGGCCTGCGAGATCGGGTTCGTGACGGGGCTCAGCACGTTGGTAATCGAGTTACCCACGGCCGAACCACTCGTCTTGGACGCAAATCCGAGACGGACCCCCAGGTTGCGGCTGAAGGTGTCGTTGGCCTCGACGATGCGCGCCTCGATGATGACCTGGCGCACCGGGATGTCGATCTTGCCAAGGAAGTTCTGCACTTCTTCGAGCTTGATGGCGATATCCGACACGAACAGCTGGTTGGTGCGGGGATCGGCCGTCAGCGAACCGCGCTTGGACAGCATGCGCGTCGTGCCGGTCGTCAAGCCACCCACGCCACCAAGCGGGGTAATGCTGGACATGGCTCCGGCACCTGCACCGGCACCCACACCGCCAGCAGCGGCCAGTCCGAGCAGCATGCGGCGCACATCCTCCGCGCGCTGGTAGTTGAGCTGGAACACCTGGCTGCGAATCGGTTCGAGATCATTGATCTGCTGCTGCGACTCGAGCTCGAGCTTTTCCTTGGTGGCCAGCTCGGCCTTGGGTGCCACCCACAGCACATTGCCGTTGCGGCGCGAGGCCAGGCCCTTGGCGTCCAGCACGATCTGCAGCGCCTGGTCCCAGGGCACATCCTTCAGGCGCAGCGTCAGGTTGCCCTGCACGCTTTCGCTGGTGATGATGTTGAGGTTGGTGAAGTCGGCGAACACCTGCAGCAGCGAGCGGATATCGATGTTCTGGAAGTTCAGCGAGAGCCGTTCGCCGCGGAAGCCCGCGCCGCTGATCAGCTTGGCCGGATCCTCCTTGACCGGGCGTACCTCGACCACGAACTGCGTATCGGTCTGGTAGGAGCTGTATTCCCAGTTGCCGCGCGGCTCGATCGTCAGGCGCGTGTTGCCGCTGTTGTCGCCGGCGCGCATGCCCTGCACCGGCGTGCCGAAATCGCTGACATCGTAGCGCCGGCGCAGGCCGTCGGGCATGCCGGTGTTGAGGAAGTCGACCACCACGTTCTGGCCCTGCTGCGCGATATTGATGCCGGAATCGCGCGAGGACAGGTCCACCACGATGCGGCCCGCGCCGTCCGGGCCACGGCGGAAATCGATATTGCGCACGGTGGGCCGGTTGGCGGCCATCTGCGACGCCTGCGCCGAGCTCGGCGCGAAGGTCGGCGCCGCCGGGCGCGAGCTCTGCGCCACGTTGTCGAGCAGCACCACGAACTGGTTGCCGCGGACTTCGGTGCGGTAGCTGGCCACGCGCGCGAGATCGAGGACCACGCGCGTGCGGTCGCCGATCTGCACCACGTTGGCGCTCTTGAGCAGCTTGCCGCCGAAGTCGTACTGCGCGCGGCCCGGCGCAAAGCCGGTATCGAGGAAGTCGATGGCAAGCTTGGGCGGGTTCTGCGTGGTGAAATCCGCCGGCTTCTGCGCGAGCGGCCCCGCCATCTCGACCGTGAAGACGGTCTGCTCGCCCAACGCGGTGGCGTCCACGCGCTTGACCGCGTTGCCTGTCGTCGATTGCGCCATCGCTGCCGGCGCGGCCAAGGCAAGCATCATCACCGCGGCGCCCGCAAGCGCCCGGTACCAGCGACCCATGATCATGCCGACCCCTCCAGCTTCAGGCTGGTGATTTTCTCTTTCCACTCGGCTACCCCTTCCCGGACCAATTCGCGCAACACGATCTCCTGATCGTTGATGCGGACCACCCGGCCGTAGTTCTGGCCGAGATACTGCCCCACCTTGACGTGGTGGATCTTGTTGTCTACCTGCACGACGCCATATGTGTCGCCACTCTTCTTCATGGCGCCCAGCATCTTGAAGTTTTCCAGCGGGTAGTCCTCCAGCGGCTCTCGCCGCCGGCCGGACTCCGGCGATTCGGACAAGACCCGGTTGAGGTCGCCGATCTTGTTCTGGGCAAACGGCTCGGGCGCGCTGCGGCCGGCGTAATCGCGCGGCACATAGGGCTTGGGCTCGGGCAGCGGCGCGGGCGGCGGCGCCTTGGCGGCGCGCGCCTGTGCCATCCACTGGCGCAGGCCGTCCTCGTCGCTGGCCCCGCACGCCGCCAGCAGCGCGGCACCCAGCAGCGCACAGGCGCAGGCGCGCACGCATGAAGCCTGGATCGCTGGCATCATTTCTTGGCTCCCGCGGCATTCTTGGCCGCTGCCGCGGTCGCTTCCGCCTTGCGCTGCGCCGCCTGTTCGTCGGCATCGAGCGCGCGGTAGGCCATGGCAACGGCCTCCATCGCCAGCCCGCCGTCCTTGCCCGTGGTGAACTGCAGCCCCTGCATCGACACGATGCGAGACAGCGCGGCCACGTCGGCGTTGAACTGCGCCACGTCGTGATAGCGGCCGGTGACCTTCAGGTTGACCGGGATCTCGGCGAAATAGGGCTTCATCACGGCAGCCTGCGGCTTGAACAGCTCGAACTGCAGGCCGCGCGCCACGCCGGCATGGTTGACGTCCGCCAGCAGCGCGTCCATCTCGGTCTTGTTCGGCAGCTGGCGCTCGACCAGCGCTACGCGCTGCTCCACTTCCGCCTTCTGCTTGCGCAGCGCATCCAGGTTGGCGACCTGCCCCACCTTGCTCTGGTAGGACGCTTTCAGGCTTTCCTGCTCGGCGTGCTTGCGATCGAGCTCGTCGAGCTTGCCGCTCAGGTAGAACTGCCAGCCCAGCACCAGCACCAGCACCGCCGCCAGGACCGCGAACAGCACACGCGGCGCGGCCGGCCAGGTTTCGGGCTCGTTGAGATTGAGGCCGCGGAACTGCGCGGTGAGGTCGTTCAGCGTGGCCAGCGAGATTTCGGAATTGAGTGCCATGGTCAGCCCTTCCCGCCCTGGGCGCCTTGCGCCGCAACACCGCTGGCGGCGCCGGCCTTGCCGTTCTTGCCGCCCTTCGCGTCATCCGGCGTCTCTGGCGCGCGGTAGGCAAAGCGCATGGAGAAGTCGAACAGGCGCCGTTGCTCGCGCAGGTTGTTGGTCATCATCACGGCCTTGGATTCGACCAGCTCGGCCTTGTCCAGCCAGTCCACCAGGCTGAAGTTGCGCAACAGCTCCGACACGCGCTCGTTGGACTGGGCGATGCCGGTCACGGTAAAGGCATCGCCGGTCTGCTTGAGGGTGGTCAGGTAGACGCCCTCGGGCACCTGGCGCACCAGTTCCTCGAGCAGCTGCACGGGCCGGTTGCGTTCGTTCTGCAGGCCTTCGATGGCCTTCTGGCGCTGCAGCAGTCCTTCGATGTCCTTGCGCAGCGAATTGACTTCGCGGATCTGCAGGTCCAGGCGGCTGTTCTCGACGGTGAGCACCTGGTTCAGCCCGGCCACCGCTTCGACGCGGCTGTCGATGTACAGGCCGCCAAGCAGCACCACCAGCGCGCCGGCCCCGGCCGCGCAGCCGAGCAGCGTGTAGACCTTCTTGCGGCGCGAGGCCTTGCGGGCCTCGTGGTACGGCAGCAGGTTGACTGTCGGGATCGTGTTGGTAGGCATGCGGCTTTCCTCGCTGGCTTACTGCAGGCCGCGCAGCGCAAGCCCGGCGCTCACGATGTAGGCCGGCAGGTCGCGCTGGAGATAGCGCTCGTTGACCTTGCCGGCAGTCATCATGTTGGCGAACGGGTTGGCCAGCGTGGTGGTGATCTCGGTCTGCTGCTCGATCGCGGCCTGCACGCCGACCAGCGAGGCATGCCCGCCGGAGAGCAGGATCTCGTCGACCCGGCCGATGCTCGACGCAGACAGGAAGTTGCGCACGGCGCCCTGCACCTCGACCGCCAGCGCTTCCAGCGAAGGCCTGAGCAACTGGGTGCGCCACGATTCGGGCAGCGTGTTCTTGCGCTTCTTGATCTCGGCCTTGAGCGCGTCCAGCGTGAACATGCGCGCCGCGCTCTGGGTGAGCTGGTCGCCGTAGCTGTTGAGCGGCTGCTCGTAGAGCTCTTTCCAGCCCTGGTAGAAAATGGCCTTGGAACGGCTGCCGCCGAGGTGGATGACGGCCACCACGGGCAGTTCCTTGGCATCGGTCTCGCTGAGGTCGGGCTTCACGCCCAGCATCTGCACCACCGAGCGCTGCACGGCGTATTCCTCGACGTCCATCACGTGCGGCTTGAGCCCCGCCATCTCGGCGGCGGTCACGCGTTCCTGCACGCGGTCGCTGTTGGCAGCGGTCACGCGCACGCCGATGCCGCCCTCGGTCTCGCTGGGACCGATCACGGCGAAGTCGAAATTGACGGCCTGGGAGGGGGGATAGAGACGGTGCGCCTCCGATTCCACCTGTACGTAGAGTTCATCCTCGGACAGGTTGTCCGGGAGGCTGACGGTTTGCGATTCCGTCAGCATCGAAGGCACGCCGAGCACAACCTCCTTGCCGCGAATCCCGGCCTTGCCGAGCGCTCGCTTCAGGGCGATGCCCACCGCTTCGATATTGACCACGTTGCCATCGGCAACGGCATTGCGATCCAGCAACTCGCTGGCGCATTTTTCCAGCCGATAGTCGGTCTTGCCACTGCCCACGGACAGCTCGACTACCTTCACGCTGGACGACCCGATGTCCACGCCGACCGTCGTACGGCGCAACAACCCCGACAAGATACCTCGCCGCAAGGTGACCCCCTGACCGTTGAACTCGCCTTGGCTTGCTAGCTCTAATTTGGCGAGTCTGTTTTGTTTCTTGGATGAAACGTTTTGCTCTTTTAGTTGATGGATTCTCACAAAAACGTGGGGCGCTTGCAATGTGCCGGTTTGACCACGATTGCTTTTCGTGAGCACCCCACATAAAGCGTTGTCAAAATCCCACGGAACCCCGCCGCCCCTGCGCTCCGCCCCTCGCCGCGTTTCATGCAGATCTAAATCGCATTACATCTTGTAACAGCCCGATAGCGACGCTCGCGCCACAGCACGTCCGGAGCACCCAATCCCCGGAGATATAATCCCCGGCACCTCTAACTAGGTATTTCCCTTATGGCCACAGCACAACAGAAGCCGTCCCTGCCCGCCCGCCGTCCGATCTGGATGCGGGCAACCTTTTGGGTACTGGGCCTGCTGGTGGCCGGCATCGTGGCGGTGGCGCTGCTGCTCGGATACGCATTGCTGGTGGCGGCACCGAACCTGCCCTCGCTCGACACCATCACGGATTACCGCCCCAAGATCCCGCTGCGCATCTACACGGCCGACAACGTGCTGATCGGCGAGTTCGGCGAGGAACGCCGCAATTTCGTGCCGATCGCCGAGATCCCGGACGTCATGAAGAAAGCGGTGCTGGCCATCGAGGACGACCGCTTCTACGAACACGGCGGCGTGGACTTCGTCGGCGTGCTGCGCGCCGGCCTGGCCAACCTGCGCGGCGGGCTGTCGCAAGGTGCGTCCACCATCACCATGCAGGTGGCGCGCAACTTCTTCCTCTCCAGCGAGAAGACCTATACCCGCAAGCTGTATGAAATGCTGCTGGCCTACAAGATCGAGGCCAACCTGTCGAAGGACCAGATCCTCGAGCTGTACATGAACCAGATCTACCTCGGGCAACGCGCCTATGGCTTCGCCAGCGCGGCCCGGGTGTACTTCGGCAAGTCGATCAAGGACGTGACGCCGGCCGAGGCCGCCATGCTGGCGGGCCTGCCCAAGGCGCCCTCGGCCTACAACCCTGTGGTCAATCCCAAGCGCGCCAAGGTGCGCCAGGAATACATCCTGCAGCGCATGCGCGACCTGCGCTACATCACGCCCGAGCAATATGACAAGGCCATCCACGAAGAGCTGAAAGTGCGCGGCGAGGGCAACGAATTCTCCACCCACGCCGAATACGTGGCCGAGATCGTGCGCCAGCTGATGTACGCGCAATACCGCGAGGAAACCTACACGCGCGGCCTGACGGTCTACACCACGCTCAACAAGCAGGACCAGGACGCAGCCTACGAGGCGGTGCGCTCCGGCATCATGAACTACGAGCGCCGCCACGGCTACCGCGGCCCCGAGGCCTTCATCGACCTGCCCTCCGGCGCCGACGAGCGCGAGCAGGCCATCGACGACGCGCTGCTGGAACACCCGGGCAGCGACGACCTGCGCTCCGCCGTGGTCACCAGCGTGTCCGCCAGGCAGGTCACCGCCACGCTGCTGTCGGGCGAAGTCGCCACCATCGAAGGCCAGGCGCTGCGCTTCATCGCGCCGTCTCTGGCGGCCAACGCGCAGCCCAAGGCCAAGATCCGGCCCGGCGCCATCATCCGCGTGACGCAGGACGAAAAGGGCGCGTGGTCGGTGACGCAGCTGCCCGAGGTCTCGGCGGCCTTTATCTCGCTCAACCCGGAAGACGGCGAGATCCGCTCGATGGTGGGCGGCTTCGACTTCAACCGCAACAAGTTCAACCACGTGACGCAGGCCTGGCGCCAGCCCGGTTCGAGCTTCAAGCCGTTCATCTACTCGGCCGCGCTGGAGAAGGGATTCTCGCCCGCCACCGTGATCAACGACGCCCCGATCTCGATCGCCGACAACGGCGGCCAGGTGTGGGAGCCGAAGAACTACGACGGCAAGTTCGAGGGCCCGATGACCATGCGCCGCGCGCTGGCCAAGTCCAAGAACCTGGTGTCGGTGCGGATCCTGCGCGCCATCGGCACCCAGTACGCCCAGGACTACATCACGCGCTTCGGCTTCGACGCCGACAAGCACCCGGCCTACCTGCCGATGGCGCTGGGCGCGGGCAGCGTCACCCCGCTGCAGATGGCGGGCGCCTACTCGGTGTTCGCCAACGGCGGCTACCGCGTCAATCCCTATCTGATCCACAAGGTGGTCGACGCGCGCGGCAACGTGATCTCCGAGACCAAGCCGCAGCGCGCCGGCGCGGACGCGGTTCGCGTGCTCGATGCACGCACGGCGTTTATCGCCGATTCGATGCTGCGCGAAGTGGTGCGCTCCGGTACGGCCAACAGTGCCAAGCAACGCCTGGGCCGCAACGACCTGGCCGGCAAGACCGGCACCACCAACGACGCCGTTGACGCCTGGTTCGCCGGCTACACGCCCAAGCTGGTGGCGATCGCATGGATGGGCTACGACCAGCCCAAGAGCCTGGGCGTGCGCGAAACCGGCGGCGGCCTCGCGCTGCCGATCTGGGTGGGCTATATGGGCAAGATGCTCAAGGGCGTGCCCGAGATCCCCGAGCGGCAGGCGCCCGAGGGCGTGGTCATGGTGGCCGGCGACTGGACCTTCGAAGAAAATGCCGGCGGCGCCGGCGTGGCTTCGGTGGGGCTGGGCGATCCGTGGCCCGGCAAGCCGGACGAGAGCTCGCAGTCCCCGGCTGACGTGGAAGGCGAGAAGAAACGGATCCTGGAGATGTTCGGCGGCGGCGGCTGAGCCGCGCCCGACGGGATCGTTCCGTATCAGTGCTATCAGTGCCGGCGTTCGCCAGGACGCCGGCACACAGCACTCAGACCAGCTTCAGCTTCACCCCGGCCTGCTGGCTCACGTAGTCCGACAGCGCCGCATACAACTCCCCTCCCCCGCGCGTATCCAGCCATTGCCGGCCATCATGGCGGAAATGGAAGCCGCCCGAACGCGCCGCCACCCACAGCTCCTGCATCGGCGCCTGGCTGTTGACGATGATCTTGGAACCGTCTTCGAATTCCAGCTCGATCAGGTTGCCGGCGCGGTTGATTTCGATGTCGGCATCGGCCGCGTCGGCGGCCGATTCCACCGCGCTCTCCAGCCTGTCCAGCTCTTGCTGGGCCAGGGCCAGGAACTCGCTTTCACTCATGGGGGGCATGCTAAACTCCAAGACCGCCCGGCCAGCGCCACTCGCGTGTCGCCCGGCCGGTAGCGTGTTGAATCAAGTTTCGTATTTTCGTTGGTCCCGCCAGCCCGGGCCCCGCTGCGGGGACGGGTCGGGACGACTCTTCTAGGACGACCCGATGTTGCGTCGTGTTGCGATTGTATCGGCGATTGCCGCCAGCCTTGCGATGCCCCTGCTCTCGGGATGCGGCATCCGCGGCCCGCTGACGATGCCCCGGCCACCGGCCGCGCCGGCCAAGCCGGCCGTGCCGGACCCCGGCCTGGGCAATCCGAGCTTGCCGAACGTGCCCAGTCCCGCCCCCGCGGCGCCCGCCCCGGCCACCGATACCGCGCCGGCCCCGGCCGCCACCCCCACCGCCAAGTAACCATGACCGCCTTCTTCCATCGCCACGACGGCGCGCTTGCCGTCGAGCACGTACCGCTCGCGCGTATCGCTGCCGAATACGGCACCCCCACCTATGTGTACTCGCGCGCCGCGCTGAGCGCCGCCTACCAGGCTTACGCCGCGGCGTGCCAGGGCCGCCGCGCGCGCGTGCAGTACGCCATGAAGGCCAACTCCAACCTGGCCGTGCTGCAGGTCTTCGCCAAGCTCGGCGCAGGCTTCGACATCGTGTCCGGGGGCGAGCTGCAGCGCGTGCTGGCGGTGGGCGGAGATCCGCGCAAGGTGGTGTTCTCGGGCGTGGGCAAGACCGCCGCCGAGATGGAACTCGCGCTGTCGCACGACGTGCTGTCGTTCAACGTGGAATCGATCCCCGAGCTGGACCGCCTGAACGCCGTGGCCGGCCGCATGGGCAAGCGCGCGCGCGTGTCGCTGCGCATCAACCCGGACGTGGACGCCAAGACCCACCCGTATATCTCCACCGGCCTGAAGGGCAACAAGTTCGGCGTGGCCTTCGAGGACGTGCTGCCGACCTACCGTGCCGCGGCCGCGCTGCCGCACCTGGAAGTGGCCGGCATCGACTGCCACATCGGCTCGCAGATCACCGAGGTCTCGCCCTACCTGGAAGCACTGGACAAGGTGCTGGACGTGGTCGAGGCGCTCGAGCGCGAAGGCATCAAGCTCGAGCACATCGACGTCGGCGGCGGTCTCGGCATCACCTATGACGACGAGACTCCGCCGGACATCACCGGCTTCGCCCGCACCCTGCTCGACCGCGTGGCCGAGCGCGGCCATGGCCATCGCGAAGTGCTGTTCGAGCCGGGCCGCTCGCTGGTGGGCAATGCCGGCGTGCTGCTGACGCAGGTGGAATTCCTCAAGCCGGGCGCGGCCAAGAACTTCTGCATCGTCGACGCGGCCATGAACGACCTGGCGCGCCCCGCCATGTACGAGGCCTACCACCGCATCGAACCCGTGCAGTTGCGCGAAGCGGCACAGGTCGCGCCCGTGACCTACGACATCGTCGGCCCCGTGTGCGAATCCGGCGACTGGCTCGGCCGCGACCGCGCGCTGTCGGTGCAGCCGGGCGACCTGCTGGCAGTGATGTCGGCCGGTGCCTACGGCTTCGTCATGAGCTCCAACTACAACACCCGCCCGCGCGCGGCCGAGGTGATGGTCGACGGCGACGACGTGCACCTGGTGCGTGGCCGCGAACGCGTGGAAGACCTGTTCCGCGACGAGCGCCTGCTGCAGGGCTGACCCACTCGCCCGCCGGCCCGCGCCGCTTGGCGCACCAGGGCTGGCGCGTGGTGGTGGCCGACAGCGCTATCTCTGACGCCCGCCGTCTGGCTGGGTGCGTGCGTGCCTCAGCGGCGTGCCGGCTGCGGCGCCGGCCTGCGCCACCACCACCAGACCCGCATGGCGAGCAGGACGAACACCACCGCGGCGTAGATCGATACCGTGCCGAAATCGTGCTTGCCCGCCTTGTGCCACCAGAAGTGCAGGATGCCCAGCACCACAATGGCGTAGATGGAGCGATGCAGCCATTGCCAGCGCTTGCCGCCCAGGCGCCTGACCATGGCGTTGGTCGAGGTGGCCGCCAACGGCACCAACAGCACGAAGGCGGCAAACCCCACCGTGATGAACGGACGCTTGGCGATGTCCTTGATCATGTAGGCCACGTCGAAGCCCCGGTCCACGGCAAGCCACAGCAGGAAATGCTGCAGCCCGTAGAAGAAGGCGAACAGGCCTAGCATGCGCCGCAGGCGGACCAGCCAGTTCCAGCCGCTCAGCCGCCGCAGCGGCGTCACCGCCAGCGTGGCGCACAGCATCACCAGGGTCCACGTGCCGGTCGAGCGCGTGACGAACTCAAGCGGGTTGGCGCCGAACTGACCGGTGAAGCCGAGCAGCAGCAGGCGCAGGAAGGGCAGCAGCGCCAGCAGCCACACGGCCGCCTTGACGGCGCGCACGCGGCCGGGAGCCAGGCCCGCCTGACCCGCTTGCCCGGCCCGGCGCGCGGGACGCGCCCCAGGCGCCGCGACGCGCGGCGGGGACAAGTCCGGCGTCGCCATCAGAAGAACTTCCTCAGGTCCATGCCCTGGTACAGCGACGCCACCTGCGGCGCGTAGCCGTTGAACGGCAGCGTCTTGCGCTTGGGTGCGAACAGGGCGCTGAAGCCGCCACCGCCCTTGTCCTCGCCGATGCGGCGCTCGGTGGCCTGGCTCCAGCGCGGATGGTCCACTTCCGGGTTGACGTTGGAATAGAAGCCGTATTCCTGTGCCGCGGCCAGGTTCCAGCTGGTGCTGGGCTGCTTGTCGACAAAGCGGATCTTGACGATGGATTTGGCGCTCTTGAAGCCGTATTTCCACGGCACCACCACGCGCACCGGCGCGCCGTTCTGGTTGGGCAGCACCTCGCCATAGAGGCCGAATGCGAGCAGCGTCAGGGGATGCATGGCCTCGTCCATGCGCAGGCCCTCGGTGTACGGCCAGTCAAGCACGCGGCTGCTGACGCCGGGCATCTGCTTCTTGTCGTCGAGGGTGACGAATTCCACGTACCTGGCCCCGGCCTGCGGCTCCACGCGGCGGATCAGCTCGGCCAGCGAATAGCCGCTCCACGGGATCACCATCGACCAGCCTTCGACGCAGCGCAGGCGATAGACGCGCTCCTCCAGCGGCATCAGGCGCAGCAGTTCGTCGATATCGTAGACCTTGGGCTTCTTCACCAGGCCTTCGACGGCGACCTGCCACGGCCGCGTGCGCAGGGTGCCGGCATTGCGCGACGGATCGGACTTGTCGGTGCCGAATTCGTAGAAATTGTTGTACGTGGTGATGTCCTCGTACGACGTGCGCTTTTCCGGCACCACGTAGGCGTTGTTGGGCGTCGCCGGCAGCTTCTGCCCGTGTGGCGTCTGGGCCAGCGCCCGGCGCGAGAACCAGGGCGTGAGCGTGCCCCCGACGGCACCTGCCGCCGCCATTGCCATCAGGCGCCGACGGGCATCGAAGACGCCGCGCGGCGTGATCTCGCTGGCGGCGATATCGTCGCCGCGCAGCCATTTTGGAGAGGGAATCAGCATCGTTATGGTTCCTCGTTGCATGCTTGTTCGCGCACACCTGCCCACGGGAGGCCGCCTGCGCGATCGGATCTCATGCTCAGTCGCTTGGTGCGGACGAATCCTGACAGCTTTTTCGCGTCCGCGTCGGCGGGCTCAGCCGCCCTGGTACTGGTGGTACACGGCTTGCGCGAGCGCCAGCAACGCGGCACGCCCGAGCGGGCCGGCCAGGGCGAAGCCGAGGTCGCGGTCCACCCAGTAGAACGCCGTGGTGCCGGGGGTGCCGGGCAGGCTCTCCAGCCGGAAGGCGGTGTCGGGGGTGCCGGACGCCATGTGCCGCAGCTGCAACGAGACCCGGTTGCCGTCATCGGCCTCGTACATGAGGATGGCGGACGGGCCGCCTTCGGCCACGCCCAGGCGCCCGCCGATCAGGCGAAAGCCCTGGGCACGCAGGTCGGGCACGCGCAGCGGCGCGCCAAGCCGCTTGGACAGCCAGGCGACCAGGTGCGTCTCGTCCACCGCGGCAACCTCGACCGGATGTCGCACCTCGGGCGCGTAGACTACGTGGCTGGCCAGCGCATCGCGCGCGAAGCGCTCGACCGAAGGCGTCCTGGCGGCGAGGACATCGGCACGCCCATGGGCCAGCCAGCCGGCCGCGCCGCCGATCGCCAGCGACGCCAGGCTCGCGGCCAGCGCCATGCCCCAGCCCGCCATGCGCCGTGCCGGCCCGGCGGCGCGGCCTTGCAGCCTCGGGGGCAGCGCGCGCAGGGGCACGGCTTCATTGAGCACGCCATCCAGCGCGGCGTGCAGCTCTCCGGTCTGGCGGCGCCATGCGCTGACCCGCGCGGCGGCCTCGGGATGGGCCGCCAGGAACGCTTCCACCTCGGCGCGGCGGGCCGGGTCGAGCTGGCCGTCCGCATAGGCGTGGAGATCGGTTTCGCTGATCGGGGACATCACTTGACTCGCTGCAGACCATGCACGCCACCGGCGGCGCCGGCGTGTGGCGCGGCCGGGCTGCCATCGAGCAGCTCGCGCATCTGCTCGCGCGCGCGCGCCAGGCGCGACATCACCGTGCCGACCGGCACGCCCAGCAATTGCGCCGTCTCGGCATAGGTGAACTGCTCCAGGCCAACCAGCAGCATCACCGCGCGCTGGGCTTCGGGCAGGCGGGCGAGCGCCCTCTCCAGGTCCAGCCCGAGGGCGGGTCCGGGCGCAGCACTGGGTACGTCGGGAAGGGTGTCGGCAAAGGTCACGAGATCGGCACGCCGGTAAGCATTGATGCGCAGCCTGTGCATCATCGTCAGCAGCCAGGACAGCAACCCGTCGGCGCCGTCGCCCCACCAGGCGCCGGTGCGCAGGCGAAAGCGCCAGCGGTAGCGCAGGGCGCGCTCCAGCGTGTCCTGCACCAGGTCGTCGGCGCTCGCCGCGTCCCCGGTCAGGCCGCGCGCGTGGCGCCGCAGGCGCGGCGCCAGCGCGACCAGCTGGCGGTCGAAGCCGTCCATGCCCTCAGGCTGCACGCGCCGCGTTCAGGGCGTGGCGACGTGCCAGACGTTGTTGAAGTTGTCGCCAGTGCGGTCGCCCGGCTTGGCATCCTTGGCGAAGCGGTACAGCGGCTTGCCGCGGTAGGCCCACTGCTTGGAACCATCGTCGCGCGTGATGATGGTGTAGCTGCCCATGGCGCTGGTGCCCGGCGAGGCCATCAGCGGCGGCCAGTTGGTGGAGCAGGCGCCGTTGCACACGCTCTTGTCGCCGCCGTCGCGATCGAAGGTATAGAGCGTCAGGCCTTGCGGATCGGTCAGCGCACCGTTGGCGACCTTCACCGTGGGCGGCATATTGCCGCCGCCACCGCCCATGCCACCCATGCCCGAACAGGCGGACAGCAGTACGGCGGAGCAGGCCAGGGCGAGCGCGGCAGGACGTGACAGCGAAGTCAGGGACGGGAAAGCGGAAAGACGGGAACGGGCCATGATGGGTGTCTCCATGCGATTGCGATGCGGCGCCGCCAGCCGGCGCCGTCCCTTCAGTAAACACCGGATGTGACGACTTTATTCCATATGGGCGAAAAAAAACCCGCCGGGTTCTCGGCGGGCTTTCTTCTTGCAGCGCAGCATCCGGATCAGAGTTCGCCGTAGCTATGCAGGCCGGAGAGGAACATGTTGACACCAAGGAAGGCGAAGGTCGTCACCAGCAAGCCCACCAGCGCCCACCACGCCGCCATCGTGCCGCGCAGGCCCTTCATCAGGCGCATGTGCAGCCAGGCCGCGTAGTTGAGCCAGACGATGAGCGCCCAGGTCTCCTTCGGATCCCAGCTCCAGTAGCCGCCCCAGGCCTCGGCCGCCCACAGCGCGCCGAGGATGGTGGCGATGGTGAAAAAGGCAAAGCCCACGGCGATGGCCTTGTACATCACATCGTCCAGCACTTCGAGCGCGGGCAGGCGCTCGGCGAGGATGCCGTGCTGCTTGAGCAGGTACGCCACCGAGACCATCGCAGCCAGGGCGAAGGTGCCATAGCCGATGAAATTGGCGGGCACGTGGATCTTCATCCACCAGCTCTGCAGCGCGGGCACCAGCGGCTGGATCTCGCTGGCGTCGCGGCTGACCGTGTACCAGAGCAGGAAGCCGACCGCGGCCGACACCACCAGCATCACGAACGGCCCGAGCGCGCGGGTGGCGTAGTGGCCTTCGTAGTACAGGTAGAACAGCGAAGTGATCAGCGTGAACAGCACGAACACTTCGTAGAGGTTGGAGATGGGAATGTGGCCGATGTCGGCGCCGATCAGGTACGACTCGTACCAGCGCACCAGCATGCCGGTGAAGCCCAGCACCACCGCCGCCCACGCCATCTTGCTGCCGATCTGCAGGCCGGTCTCGGCGCGCGCCAGCAGGCCGCCCCAGTAGAACAGCGTGGACAGGAACACCAGCGCGCTCATCCACAGGATGGCCGACTGGCTCGACAGGAAGTACTTGAGGAAGAAAGCCTGCTCGGCACGCGCGAGCTGGCCGTGATAGAGCTGGATGGCGAACAGCGACAACACCGCCAGTGCCACCATCAGCAGCCGCAGCGGCTTCCAGTGCCAGCCCAGCAGCGCAAAGGTGGGCACCGCGGCGATCAGCACGCCCTTGTCGTAGACGTTCATCCACTCGCCGTAGCGCGTGAGCGCGAAGCCCGCCCCCACTGCCAGCAACAGCGCGAACAGCCAGTCGGCCCATCCCAGCCGGCGCAGGAAGGACGGTTCCAGGTAAGCCTGGTCGGCACCGTCTGCGGCACGTGCGGGCGCGCTCGCCGGCATCGCCGTCCTGGCCTGATTCACATTCGAAGACATAGTGGTTCCTGCTTGATTGCGGGGGCTGGCCTCGTTCAATGCGTGGCCGGCTTGCCCTTGCCGGCGTCGCCGGCGTCAACTGCATCACCTGCGCTGCCGGCTGCCCTGCCGACGTCATCGCGCAGGGCGGCAAATTCCTTCTCGAAATCCAGCGTTCGGCGCTGGGTGGACATGGCCATCAGCACGTGGCTGGCTGCGCCCTGCCCGTCTTTGCCGTCCCCGGCGGCCTCGGTATCCGCCGCCGCGGCGCCCCGATCCTTGACCCAGACCCAGACCCGGCGCTCGCGGATGTAGAACATCGAGAACACGCCCAGCACCAGCAGCAGACAGCCAAGATACACGATGTTCTTTCCTGGTGCACGGGTCATCTGGAACACGCTGGCCTTGACCTCGGTGAAGTCGTCGAGCTGCAGGAAAACCGGTGCCGTGTAGAAGAAGCCGTCGGACAGGGCGTTGATCGCCTGCTGCAGGAAAGCGCCGCTCTGGGCACTGTTGGGCACGACCGGCAGCTTGTCCTGGGCGCGCGCCAGCTGCCACAGCTCCCACATCGCGCCATTGAGGATCTTGAGCAGGACGTCGGCCGCCTTCTGCTGCTCGGCCGGCGGCACCGACTTCTCCAGGAACCCGGCGATGGCGGTGAAGCCGCCCGGCGGCGCCTGCGGATTGCTGCGCGCGGCGCCGGCAAACAGGTCGAGCGCGCGCAGCGCGCTTTCGGCCAGCTGGCCGCGCAGGGTCTCGCGATCGGCGCCCGGCATCGAGGCGAGCGCGAAGCGGCGCGCCGCCTCGCCGCGCAGCGCGCGGTCCTGCAAGGCGGCGCGCAGGCGCATCCAGTCCGCCACGCTGTTCTGCTCGTCGGCGGGAATGCGCAGGTAGCGGAACGGCTCGCTGGGCGAGTCGCGCATGCCGGCCAGGAAGACCGTCTGGCCGTCCAGCTGCACCGGCACCATGTAGTTGTTGAACTCGCGCGCCTGGCCGTTGCGGTCGCGCAGCTTGTACTGCACCGACGGGCCCACGTTGCGCAACTCCTTCGCGCGCTCGGGATTGACGGCCGAGCCGAGGTGGGATTCGAGCTTCTCATTGAACGACTTGCGCGCCACGCCGCGTGCGTCGGGCTTGCCGGAGGCGTCGGTGACGTTCTCGATATTCATCAGGCGGAAGTCGCTGAACTCCACCGTGAGGCCCTCGGCATCCGCGGCGCTGCCGGTACCGGCGAGCGGCGTGTTGGCACCCACGGTGCCGGCGAAGGCGAAGGTCTTGTCGCTGCCGCCCTGCATCGGGTAGCCGACGAATTTCAGCCTGGAGCCGCCGTCCTCGAAGCTCGACTGGTAGATGGCCACGCCATCCACCACCAGCGGCTCGTTGACCTTGACCGTGGCCTCGGTGCGGCGGCCGGTGGCGCGGTCGGTGATGATCACGTCGGAGGCGAACAGCTTGGGCATGCCGGTCGAGTAATGCTCGACCGTGAATTTCTTCAGCGTGATATTGAACGGCAGGTCCTGCACCAGCGCGCCGTCCGCGATATTGAGGATGGCGGTGGACACCGTCGAGCCTTCCGGCACGAAGGCATTGCCGCGGAAGCCCGGATTGTTGACCGACAGGCGGTGCTGCGGCGGGATGTCGTTGATCACGGCATTGCCGCTGATCGGCGTCTTGCCGCCGAACCACATCTGCGCGCGGATCAGCATGTCGCCGTCGAGCAGGCCGCCGATGCAGATCACCACGATGGCCGTATGCGCGAGGATATAGCCGAGCTTGTTGGCCGCGCCCGCCTTGGCGGCCAGCAGGGTGGCGCCCTCATGCGGCACGGTCTTGATGCGGTAGCCCCGGTTGGCCAGCAGCGCGGACAGGCGCGCCACCGCGTCGGCGCGCGGCCGGCCGGCATCGAACTCGGCGCGGTGATGGAAGGCACGCAGGCTGCGCTCTCGCACATGGTCCTTCCACGAGCGCATGTCGTTGACCATCTTGGGCGCGTTGCGGGTCAGGCACAGCGAGGTGGAGATCACCAGGAAGGCCAGGATCAGAAGGAACCACCAGGAGCCGTAGACCTTCTGCAGCGACAGCGTGTGGAACAGGTCGGCCCAGAACGGCCCGAACTGGTTGACGTAGTTGGGATACGGCTCGTTTTGCTTGAGGACCGTGCCCACCACGCTGGCGATGGCGATCACCGTCAGCAGCGCAATGGCGAAACGCATCGACGACAGCAGCTCCACCGCGTCGCGCAGCAGGCGGTGGGAGGTCTTCAGGTGCAGTCCTGAGGTGGAAGCGCTCGACATATGCAGTGTGGCCCTGGGCCATCAAATAAAAAGAGGGTGGACTTGCTCGCGCAGGCCACCCTCTTCGATTGCTGCCGGCCGCTTGCTTGCGCCGGCGCGGAACGACTTGGTGAGGTTGTTTTCAGGGAGAAGCCTGGCGACAGTACCGCAGGCGCGGCCAGCAGCGCAATGACGCCAGGGTTTCGTCTGAACTGACCTCTCAACGCACGCCGGCGACGTAGTCGGCGACAGCCTTGATCTCGGCGTCCGACATCTTGGCGGCGATCGTGGTCATCACGGAATTGTTCTTGCGCGTGCCCTGGCGGAACGCGACGAGCTGGGCCTCGGTGTACTCGGACCACTGGCCGCCGATGCGCGGGTACTGGGCCGGGATGCCGGAGCCGTTGGGGCCGTGGCAGGCCGCGCAGGCCGGCACGCCCTTGGCGGCGATGCCGCCACGGTAGATCTTCTGGCCGGCTTCGATGGTGTCCTTGTTCTTGGCGGTGGCGGGCTTCAGGGCCTGCTTGGCCAGGTAGGCGCCGACGTCCTTCATTTCCTGATCGGACAGGGCGGCCGCGTACGGCGACATGATGGCGTTGCTGCGGCTCTTGGCCTTGAAGTCGTCGAGCTGCTTGTGGACGTATTCGGGATGCTGGGCGGCCAGCTTCGGATTGGCGGCGCCGCCGCTGTTGCCGTTGGCGCCGTGGCAACTCAGGCAGGCGGGCACATTGCGATCGGGGGCACCTTGCGTGTACAGCGTTTCGCCCTTGGCCGGGTCGGCCTTCGCGGCGGGCTGCTCGGCTGCAGATGCCAGACCCGTCATGGCGGTTGCAGGCAGAGCCAGCGCCACGACAGCCAGAAGTTTCGCAATGCGGTTCATTCGCACACCTTGTCTGAATTGTTTTGAATTCCACGGAGCACGCCGTTCAGCCCCCTGCCCGCGGTGAGGACGCGCAGGACTGGGACTTTGACATCGGAAATTCATCACGACGGCCGCCCGGCCGCCTGAACAGACAACGCCCAGACGCGACCCGGATGGCGCCACGCCCGTGCGAACGAATCGATCGGATGTGGCGGACCGTGCGAATATCCAGGTAGCAGACCCCCGGCCCTTGCTTGCCTCGCTGTGCCGGCGCCGGTTCTTGGCGCCGCCGCAACGAGACCGGAACTGAGAGGCCGCGCTACCACGATGGAACGGACACGCAAGGCTTCCCTCCTGAAATGACGCGGGCCAAGGATGCCACGCGTCACCCAATCGGGAGGCCGTTAACCGCGTTATTGTACAATAAATCGTGTGCCGGATAGAGGATGTGCGCGCCGCGACGCGGCCCGACGTCACCCCCGGCCAATCAGGCGGCATATGTGCCGCCCGCCTCACTCACATCGGCGCGATCACGCCGGCAGCTCCAACGTCTCGCGCCCAGCTGCCGCCGACCCGCCTCATTGCCCACGCGCATGTCCCTCCTACATCAGGCCCGCTTCTTCGTCACCGTCAACCACCTGCGCGACCTGCCTGCCACGGCGGTGCCGGAAGTGGCCTTTGCCGGCCGCTCCAATGCCGGCAAGTCGACCGCCATCAATATCCTGTGCAACCAGAAGCGGCTGGCCTTCTCTTCGCGCACGCCGGGCCGCACGCAGCACATCAATTATTTCTCGGTGGCGCCCGTCAAGGCGCCGGATCCGCTGGCCTTCCTGGTCGACCTGCCCGGCTACGGCTACGCACAGGTATCGGGCTCGGCCAAGTTCCACTGGCAGGGGCTGCTCAGCGACTACGTCCAGACCCGCACGCAACTGGCCGGGCTGGTGCTGATGATGGACGCGCGCCGGCCGTTTACCGACCTGGATTGCCAGATGGTGGAGTGGTTCCTGCCCACCGGCCGCCCGATCCACGTGCTGCTGACCAAGGCGGACAAGCTGACCAACAGCGAGAATTCCCAGGCCTTGCGCGAAACGCGCAAGGTGCTGGCCGGCTACGCCGAACAGCTCGACACGCCGGTGCCGCTGACCGCGCAGCTGTTCTCCAGCCTCAAGCGCCGCGGCATCGAGGAAGCCCAGCGCGTGGTGGCCGGGTGGATGGCGTTGCCCGAGGCGCAACCGCCGGTGGCGCCCGGCACGGAGCCCGCGCCTGCCGAAGGCGCGCCCGGCCTCGCCACGGAATAGGCTCCGGCGCGTACCCGCCGCTGCGCAAACCGCGCCCGCGCGCGGCGGCGAGGCGACAAAAACGCAAGGCAAAAAAAACCCCGTTGCAAGCAACGGGGGCGAACTTTCCCGCCGGTTGAAGGCGGGTACCCGCTCAGGGAGGAGTAGCGGGGGACGCTGCATCACGCAAGCGCAACACAGAGTGTCCGCGAGTATGATAGCGGGCACGATCAAAAGTTTAGTTTTTCTTTCGGAGCGGCCTGCTCGAGCACTCGCCAGCCAATCGCGGCCGGCGGCGCGGCCACTCCCGCCATTCCTTCCGATCCCTCATCCTCAAGCCATGTCCACTTTCCCCGAGTACCGTCCACGCCGCATGCGCCGCGATGACTTCTCGCGCAGGCTGATGCGCGAAAACCGCCTGTCGCCGGACAACCTGATCTACCCGGTTTTCATCCTCGACGGCCAGAACCAGCGCGAAAGCGTGGCGTCCATGCCGGGCGTGGAGCGCGTCTCGGTGGACCTGCTGCTGCCGGTGGCAGAGGACTGCGTCAAGCTGGGCATCCCGGTGATCGCGCTGTTCCCGGTGATCGACCCGGCGCTGAAGACGCCGGACGGCATCGAGGCCACCAACGCCGAAGGCCTGATCCCGCGCGCCGTGCGCGCGCTGAAGGACCGCTTCCCCGAACTCGGCGTGCTGACCGACGTCGCGCTGGATCCGTACACCAGCCACGGCCAGGACGGCGTGCTCGACGACAACGGCTATGTGATCAACGATGTCACGGTCGAGATCCTGGTCAGGCAGGCGCTCACGCAGGCACAGGCCGGCGTGGACATCGTGGCGCCGTCGGACATGATGGACGGGCGCATCGGCGCGGTGCGCGCCGCGCTGGAGGACAACGGCCACATCCATACCCGCATCATGGCCTATTCGGCCAAGTATGCCTCGGCGTTCTACGGCCCCTTCCGCGACGCGGTGGGCTCGGCGGCGAACCTGGGCAAGGGCAACAAGATGACCTACCAGATGGATCCGGCTAATACCGACGAGGCTCTGCGCGAAGTGGCGCAGGACATCATGGAAGGCGCCGACATGGTGATGGTCAAGCCGGGCATGCCGTACCTGGACATCGTGCGCCGCGTGAAGGACGAGTTCCGCTTCCCCACCTACGTCTACCAGGTCAGCGGCGAGTACGCGATGCTCAAGGCCGCCGCGCAGAATGGCTGGCTGGATCACGACAAGGTCATGATGGAATCGCTGCTGGCCTTCCGCCGCGCCGGCGCCGACGGCATCCTGACCTATTTCGCGCGCGACGCCGCCCGCCTGCTCACGCGCTGAACCGGCCCGGATGCAGCTGCTAGGTTTTTCCGCCAGCCAGGTCCACCAGCTCGCCTCGCTCGACGAGGCGCGCGACTTTCTCGCCGGCAACGCAGCGGCCCGCTTCGTGTGGGTCGACACGCCGATCGAGGAGGTCAGCGCGGCGCCGGCGGCCTGGCGCGACAGCGTGCAGGCGCTCACCGGCGCGCCGGTGCTGGACCTGCACCTGATCGACGCCACCAATCCTGCGCATCCGTCGTATTTCGATACGACCCATGCGTACGACATGGTGATCTTCCGCAAGCTCACCTTCGAGACCAGCCGGCTGATCGCCGAGGCGGGCGGCGAGTCCGCGGCGAGCGCGGYGGCACCGGTCGCGGCGAATCCGCAGACGCTGCCGGACCAGCCCGCAACGGGCGCGCCCGCCGCACCTGCCTCGCCCGCCCCGGCAGCCACGCGGCCGCGCGCGGCCAAGCCGCGCCGCTACCCGCCGGGCTTCCTGCCCGCGCTGGCGCGGATCGACACCCAGCCGGTGACGTGCTTCGTCTTCGACAATGTGCTGCTCACGGTGCGGCCGGCGCAGTCGCGCACGCTCGACCAGGTGCGCCAGCGGCTGCTCGAACTATGCCGGGACCCGCGGCCGCAGACGGCGTCCAAGGCACGGTCCAACGGGCACGCCGCGCTGGTGCATGGCATCCGCCCGCCGACCCGCCCCGAGGACCTGATGCTCAGGCTGCTCAACGCGATGGTCGACCGCTACCTGGAACTGCGCGCGCCGCTCACGCGCCAGCTCGACCGCTGGCAGCGCGCGCTGCTCAGCACCCGGCGCAGCTTTTCGAGCTGGGAAGGGCTGCTCGACGCACGCATCGAGCTGCGCCGGCTCGAGCACCTGTGCGAGGAGCAGCACGATGCCCTGCAGGAATTCCGCGACAGTCTGCTGGACAACAGCTACAGCATCGCGAGCGAGGGGCAAGCCACATCGGCGGGCCGCGATGACGCACTGCTGGTGCGCATCAACGATGTGATGGAACATATCTCGCGCGTGCTAGCCCACGCGCGCCGGCTCGAGGATTCGATCGAATCCGCCGTGCAGATCCATTTCTCGGCGGTAGCCCACCGTACCAACCGCACCATGCGCACGCTGACGCTGATCACCGCGCTGTTCATGCCGCTCACGTTGATCACTGGCATCTTCGGCATGAATTTCGAGCGCATGCCGTGGCTGCGCGAGCCGGAAGGCTTCTGGTGGTCGCTGGGGCTGATGGGCGCGGTGGTGGTGGTGCTGGCCGCGGTGTGGGGGCTGGGGCGGCGGCTGGACCACAACTGAGCGGCCGCTCCCCGCGCCCGACTCTCAGATGCTGGCCTTGGCGTCGAACGCGCGCGCGAGGCTGTCGAGGAAGCGCGCGGCCGGCTGGTAGCCGATCACGCGGACCGGCCGCTCGCGCCCGTCCGTGCCGTACAGGATGATGCCGGGCGGACCGAACAGGCCGAAGCGCTTGAGCAGCGCGCGATCGTCTTCATTGTTGCGGGTGACATCGGCCTGCAGCATCACCACGCCGGACAGGCGCGAGCGCACACGATCGTCGCTGAACGTGAAGCGCTCCATTTCCTTGCAGCTCACGCACCAGTCGGCATAGAAATCCAGCAGCACCGGCTTGCCCGCGGCGGCGGCCTGCGCCACGCGCGCATCGAGCTCGGCCACCGAACGTACCCGCTCGAAGCGTGCCTCGGACACCTTGCCGACGACGGCTTCCGGATTGGCGCGCAGGGCCGCCAGGTGGGCCAGCGGCTGCAGCGGATCGCGGCCGCCGGAGGCCAGCCCCACCAGCAGGATCGCACCGGCCAGCGCGGCCAGCAGGCCGAGGCCCTTGCCCACGCGGGCCAGGCCATGCGCATCCGGGCCGAGCGCCTCGAAGGCGCTCAGGAACACGGCGCCCACCAGCAGCAGGGCAGCCCACCCCGTCATCAGCACCCAGGCTGGCAGGACCGGGCTGACCATCCACAGCGCCACGCCCAGCAGCAGAAAACCGAAGAAGCGCTTGGTCATCTCCATCCAGCGCCCGGCGCGAGGCAGCAGGTTACCCGCGCCAACGCCCACCAGCACCAGCGGCAGGCCCATGCCGAGCGCCATGGCGAACAGCGCCGCGCCACCGGTCATGGCGTCGCCGGTACGCGCGATATAGGCCAGCGCGCCGGCCAGCGGCGCGGTCACGCAGGGGCCGACGATCAGCGCGGAGATTGCGCCCATGGCGGCGGCGCCGGCCAGCTGCCCGCCCTGGCGCCGGTTGGACGATGCCGTCAGCCGGGTCTGCCAGCGCTGCGGCAACTGCAGTTCGTAGAGGCCGAACATGGACAGCGACAGGCCCACCATCAGCGCGGCGAACAATGCCAGCACCCACGGGGCCTGCAGCGCGGCGGACAAGCCTTCGCCGAGCACCCCGGCGGCCACCCCGACGCCGGTGTAGACCACCGCCATGCCGAACACATAGGCCAGGGACACCAGCAGCGCACGGCCGCGCGTGACGTGCTCGCCCACCACGATGGAGGACAGGATCGGCACCATCGGCAGCACGCAGGGGGTGAAGGTCAGCAGCACGCCGAGGCCGAAGAACAGTGCAGCGATCAGGCCGAGATTGCGGCTGGCCAGCGCGCCCGCGATGCGGTCGTTCTCGTCGGCCGGGCCCGACAGGGGGGCGGCAGCCGCGTCGGCCGCGGCGCTGGCGTTGCCAGCGCTCCTGGCCGTCCCCGCAGGGGCGGGTACGCCGGCAGGAGTCGAATCCGCCTTCGCAGTCTTGCCAAACAGGCCGTCGAGCGCACCACCGCCCACCTTGAAGACACTCTCCATCGGCGGATAGCACAAGCCCTTGTCGGCGCAGCCCTGCGAGGTCACCACCAGCGACCACTTGCCATCGGCGGGCGCGGCTTCGACCGGCACGCGAATGGTCAGGCCACCGTGATAGGTCTCCATCTCCTTGCCGAAGGTCTCGTCGAACTTGACCTTGCCCGGCGGAAACGCAGGCGCGCCCAGCTTGACCGATGCCGGTTGCGCGGCAAAGGCAAAACGGTCGCGGTAGAGGTAGTAGCCGTCGGCCACGTCGAAGCGGACCTCGATGGTCTGCGCGTCGACCTGGCGCGCGGCGAAGCGGAACGCCTGTTCCGGCGGCAGGAAGTCTTCCTCCGAGGCCGCATGCGCGATACCGCCGAAGCAGAGCCACAGCATGGCCAGCAGCGAGAACAGCAAGCGCACTGCGGCATTTTGCCGCACCACCGTTGTTGCCGGCTGGCGGCCCAACGCGCCCGACTCCACTGCGAAACCCATGCTCCGTCCTTGAAAATATCGTTGGTCTTGCCGCGCGGCGATCGGCATCACGGCCGCCCGGCGTTGCTATGCCCGCTCGTCACCGGCCGGGGCCGCACCCGTTTCCTCGGCGACCCAGGCCAGGTAGGGCGCGAAGCCGGCCACCACGGGCACGGCCACGATCTCCGGCACCTCGTAGGGGTGGGCCAGGCGGATCGCGGCTTCCAGCGCCGCGTAGCGGTCCTGCGTGGTCTTGATCACCAGCGGCCACTCCTTCGCCGTCTCGATCTCGCCGCGCCACCAGTATTCGGACTCGCACGGCGCAAGCCGGTTCACGCAGGCTGCCAGGCGCGATTCCAGCACGGCGCGCGCCACGCGCGCGGCGGCTTCGGCATCGGGCAACGCCGTCATCACCAGTATCGTCTCGCTGTCGCTCATCGCTCGTCTCCCACTCGCCACCCGGCCCCAGGCTTGCGGCCCGCAAACCGGGGGCCGCAAAAACAAAAGAGCCAGGCATCTAGCCTGGCTCGATTGTAAGCGGTGTCCGCGCCAGCCGCCGGGGACCAATGGTCGCAGGCGGCGGGACGGCATCAACCTTATTCCGCGGCTTCTTCTGCCGGGGCTTCGGTGATTTCCGGACGGTCAACCAGCTCGACCAGCGCCATCGGCGCATTGTCGCCCTGGCGGAAGCCGAACTTCAGGATACGCGTGTAGCCGCCCGGACGAGCGTTGTAGCGCGGGCCGAGTTCGTTGAACAGCTTGGTGACCATGTCGCGGTCGCGCAGGCGGGCGAAGGCCAGGCGGCGGTTGGCAACGGTGTCCTTCTTGGCCAGCGTGATGAGCGGCTCGACAACCTTGCGCAGTTCCTTGGCCTTGGGCAGGGTGGTCTTGATCAGCTCGTGCTGGAACAGCGAGTTGGACATGTTGCGCAGCATCGCGAGACGGTGCGACGAGGTGCGGTTCAGTTTCCGCAAACCATGACGGTGACGCATGATGATTCCTTTATTGCAATGTTTGACCAGCTCTTCTATCGCTTGGCCGGGTCAATCCCCGGTTCGGCGCGGGCCGGTAGTCGATTGGAGCGGCCGGCACATGCCGGCTGCCGGGATCACCGGCGCGGCGCGGGGACCTGCCCCCCGCCGCGCGCGGCGAAATTACTTCTCCAGACCTGCGGGCGGCCAGTTCTCGAGCTTCATGCCAAGGGTCAGGCCGCGCGAAGCCAGCACTTCCTTGATTTCGTTGAGCGACTTGCGACCCAGGTTCGGGGTCTTCAGCAGCTCGTTCTCGGTGCGCTGGATCAGGTCGCCGATGTAGTAGATGTTTTCGGCCTTCAGGCAGTTGGCCGAACGCACCGTCAGCTCCAGGTCGTCGACCGGGCGCAGCAGGATCGGGTCGATCTGCGGCGTGCGGCTCGAAGCGGCTTCCGCCGACGACTCGGTGCCTTCCAGCGCGGCGAACACGGACAGCTGGTCGACCAGGATGCGGGCCGACTGGCGGATCGCTTCCTCGGGCGAGATCACGCCATCGGTTTCGATGTTCATCACCAGCTTGTCGAGGTCGGTACGCTGTTCCACGCGAGCGGATTCCACTGCGTACGACACACGGCGCACCGGCGAGAACGAAGCGTCCAGCACGATGCGGCCGATGACCTTGCCCGCTTCGTCGCCGAACTTGCGCACGTTGCCCGGCACATAGCCACGGCCTTGTTCGACCTTGACCTGCATGTCGAGCTTGCCGCCGGCCGACAGGTGAGCGATCACGTGGCCGGGGTTGATGATCTCGACATCGTGCGGCAGCTCGATATCGGCAGCCGTCACAACGCCTTCGCCTTCCTTGCGCAGCGACACCGTGACTTCATCACGGTTGTGCAGCTTGAAGACCACACCCTTCAGATTGAGCAGCAGGTTGACTACGTCTTCCTGCACGCCATCGATGGTGGAATACTCGTGGACCACCCCAGCGATCGTGACTTCGGTCGGGGCATAGCCGACCATCGACGACAGCAGCACGCGACGCAGGGCGTTACCGAGCGTATGGCCGTAGCCACGCTCGAACGGCTCCATCACGACCTTCGCGTGATGGTCGCCCAGCGGCTCTACGGCGATGATTTTAGGCTTGAGGAGTGCTGTTTGCATTAGGTTGTCCTTTTCAATACCCTCGGCTCGTTACACCGATAAGGCTGACGTATGGAACCTGAAAATCCCATCGTACGATGGGCAATAAGCCCGGCGCGCGGCAGCGCGTCGGGCTGAATGTGAAGCTTGACGAGAAACGCAAGCCCCTGACCGTTCGATGGTGTCGGACAGATTCGTGCGATTAACGCGAATACAATTCGACGATCAGGCTTTCGTTGATGTCACCGGAGATATCGGCGCGATCCGGCACTTGTTTATACGTGCCTTCGAATTTCTTCGCGTCAACGGCGACCCATTGCGGGAAACCAGATTGCTCGGCCAGCGACAGCGCTTCGGCGATACGGACTTGCTTCTTCGACTGCTCGCGGATGGTGATGACGTCGCCAGCCTTGACCTGTGCCGACGGCACGTTCAGGGCCTGACCGTTCAGCAGGATCGCCTTGTGCGACACGAGCTGGCGCGCTTCGGCGCGGGTCGAGCCGAAGCCCATGCGATAGACGACGTTGTCCAGGCGCGATTCCAGCAGTTGCAGCAGCTTTTCGCCGGTGTTGCCCTTGCGGCGGTCGGCTTCGGCGAAGTAACGGCGGAACTGGCGCTCGAGCACGCCATAGATACGCTTGACCTTCTGCTTTTCACGCAGCTGGTTGCCGTAGTCGGAGGTGCGCGTACCCGAGGTACGGCCATGCTGGCCCGGCTTGCTGTCCAGCTTGCACTTGTCGGCGAGCGAGCGACGTGCGCTCTTCAGGAACAGGTCGGTGCCTTCACGGCGGGAGAGTTTGGCCTTCGGGCCGATATAACGTGCCACTTTATCTTCCTTCCTGATCGATCGCGGCGCCTTGTGTACGCGCCGCGAGTCCGCCTTCTCCGCCCCTTGGGGGCGCCTGAGTGGCAGACGGTGGGCTTATCCAGCGCGCTCCCGGAGGGGCACGCAAAAGCATGACTGGCTACTGCGCCAGGCGGCGGACCAAGACTTCGACCCGACAAACGCAAAGGCGCAAAACGAAAACCTGCCGCAAAGCTGATGCAGCAGGTCAACGTGCGATGATACCACACCGGGCCACCGGCAAGAAACCCCGCCGGCCACCCGGGTATGACAGCGTCGCTTAGATGCGGCGGCGCTTCGGCGGACGGCAGCCGTTGTGCGGCACCGGCGTCACGTCTTCGATCACCGAGATCTTGATGCCCAGCGCGTTCAGCGCACGGACAGCCGATTCACGGCCAGGGCCGGGGCCCTTGATGCGCACGTCCAGGTTCTTGATGCCCTGGTCTTGCGCCACGCGGCCGGCGTTCTCTGCTGCGACCTGGGCTGCAAACGGGGTCGACTTGCGCGAACCCTTGAAGCCCTGGCCACCCGAGGTCGCCCACGCCAGGGCATTGCCCTGACGGTCGGTGATCGTGATGATGGTGTTGTTGAACGAAGCGTGGACGTGCGCAATGCCGTCGGCAACGTTCTTCTTGACCTTCTTACGCGCGCGCTGGGCGGCGTTATTCGGACCTTTTGCCATTAGTTTCTTCCTCTGCCTTCGGCTTTACTTCTTCAGAGCCACGCCGGCCTTACGCGGACCCTTGCGGGTACGGGCGTTGGTGCGGGTGCGCTGACCGCGCATCGGGAGACCCCTGCGGTGACGGACGCCACGATAGCAACCAAGGTCCATCAGACGCTTGATGTTCATCGTGGTTTCACGACGCAGGTCACCCTCGACCGTGGCCTTGCCGACTTCGTCACGAAGCTTTTCCAGGTCGGCGTCGGTCAGGTCCTTGACCTTCTTGTCAAACGGAACGCCGGTGGCCTCGCAAATCTTGCGGGCGCGCGAGCGGCCGATACCGTAAATAGCCGTCAGGCCGATCTCGGTATGCTTGTGGTTCGGGATGTTAACCCCTGCGATACGTGCCATTCGTCAATCCTCTTTACGATTAGCCTTGGCGTTGCTTGTGGCGGGGATCCGACGAGCAGATCACGCGCACGACACCGTTGCGCTTGATAACTTTGCAGTTGCGGCAAATGCGCTTAACAGAAGCCAGCACTTTCATGATTTTCCTCTTCCTTCAATTCCTGTTCGCTTCACTTCGTCCGAAAGACGATACGCGCGCGTGACAGATCATATGGAGTCAGCTCAACCGTCACCTTGTCACCCGGAAGAATCCGGATGTAGTTCATTCTCATCTTTCCGGAGATGTGGCCCAGCACTACGTGGCCATTCTCCAGTTTGACTCGGAACGTCGCATTGGGAAGGTTTTCCAGGACCTCCCCCTGCATCTGGATGACGTCGTCTTTTGCCATACCTAGCCCGTACCGACCCGGCTTTAGCGCAAGGTCAAATTACCCTTGAAATTCGCTTTCTTCAGCAGGGACTCATATTGCTGCGACATGACATAGGACTGGACCTGGGCCATGAAGTCCATCGTGACGACCACGATGATCAGCAGCGAGGTTCCGCCAAAATAGAACGGAACGTTCCAGCGCAGTACCAGGAATTCCGGCAACAGGCAGACCAGTGTGATGTAGATCGCACCAGCCAGCGTCAGACGCACAAGGATCTTGTCGATGTAGCGCGTCGTCTGCTCGCCCGGACGAATGCCCGGAATGAAGGCACCGCTTTTCTTCAGGTTATCCGCCACTTCACGGCTGTTGTACACCAGAGCCGTATAGAAGAAGCAGAAAAATACAATCGCAGCAGCGTACAGCAGGATGTAGACCGGCTGGCCCGGCGACAGCGTTGCCGCCAGGTCCTTGATGAACCGGCCTGCAGCGCCCGTCGAGTCAGACGTGAACCAGCCCGCGATGGTCGCCGGGAACAGGATGATCGACGATGCGAAGATCGGCGGAATCACCCCTGCCATGTTCAGCTTCAGCGGCAGGTGCGACGACTGACCGCCGTACACCTTGTTGCCGACCTGACGCTTGGCATAGTTCACCAGGATCTTGCGCTGGCCACGTTCGACGAACACCACGGCGAACGTCACGCCGGCGATGATCGCGACAATCAGGATCGACGCGATGATGCTCATGGAACCAGTGCGAACCAGTTCGAAGAGACCGCCGATCGCGTTGGGCAAGCCCGCCGCGATACCGCCGAAAATGATGATCGAAATGCCGTTGCCCAGACCCCGCTCGGTGATCTGCTCACCCAGCCACATCAGGAACATCGTGCCGGTCACCAGCGTGATCACCGCCGTAGCCCGGAACATCAGACCCGGGTCGATCACCAGGCCGGGCTGAGACTCCAGCGCGACCGCGATCGACAGCGCCTGGAAGGTGGCCAGGACCACCGTGCCGTAGCGCGTGTACTGCGTGATCTTGCGTTGACCCGCCTGCCCTTCCTTCTTCAGCGACTCCAGCTGCGGCAGCACGATCGTCAGCAATTGCATGATGATCGACGCCGAGATGTACGGCATGATGCCGAGCGCGAAGACGGTAAAGCGCGACAGCGCACCGCCCGAGAACAGGTTGAACATCCCGAGGATGCCACCCGACTGACTCTGGAAAAGCTTCGCAAGCTGTTCCGGATCGATCCCCGGCACCGGAATATGCGCTCCGATGCGGTACACGATCAGGGCCAGCACCAGGAACATCAGCCGGCGCTTGAGGTCGCCGTACTTCGCCGTGTTCTTGGCTTGCGTGCTTGCATTGGGTTTCGCCGTGGCCAAACGATGCTCCGACTGTGACTCGCCTATGCTGCGAAATCAGCTGCTAAATTACGCCGCGATCTGACCGCCGGCGGCTTCGATCGCAGCCTTGGCGCCAGCGGTGGCACCCAGACCCTTGATCGTCACCTTGCGGGTCAGCTCACCGGCCTTGATGACCTTGGCGCTCTTGATCAGATCGCCCACCAGGCCAGCCTGCTTCAGAACCAGCAGATCCACTTCGGCAGCTTCCAGACGCTCGATGTCGCGCAGGCTCACCTCGGCGGTGAATTCCTTCGTCAGCGAGGTGAAGCCACGCTTCGGCAGACGACGATACAGCGGCATTTGACCGCCTTCGAAGCCGACCTTGTGGAAGCCGCCCGAACGCGACTTCTGACCCTTGTGACCACGACCGGCAGTCTTGCCCAGGCCGGAGCCGATACCGCGGCCGACGCGACGCTTGGCGTGCTTCGAACCGGCGGCCGGTTTCAGGTTGTTCAGTTGCATCTTGCTCTCCGTGTCCTGTATCAGGCCAGAACCTTGACCAGGTACGACACCTTGTTGATCATGCCGCGCACGGCGGGCGTGTCCTGCAGCTCCGACACCGAGTTGATGCGGCGCAGGCCCAGGCCACGGACGGTGGCGCGATGATCCTCACGCGTGCCGATCAGGCTGCGCACGAGTTGCACTTTTACGGTTTGTTGCGACATTTCGTCCGACTCCTTAACCGAGGATGTCTTCAACCGACTTGCCGCGCTTCGCGGCGATCTCGCCGGGCGTGCTCATCTTCTGAAGACCGTCCAGCGTGGCGCGAACCATGTTGTACGGATTGGTCGAGCCGTGCGACTTGGTCACCACGTTGGTGACGCCCATCACTTCGAAGATCGCGCGCATCGGGCCGCCGGCGATCACGCCGGTACCTTCCTTGGCCGGCATCATCAGCACCTTGGCGGCGCCGTGCTTGCCCACGACTTCGTGTTGCAGCGTGCCGTTCTTCAGCGAGACCTTGACCATCTTGCGACGGGCTTCGTCCATTGCCTTCTGAACTGCCACCGGCACTTCCTTGGCCTTGCCCTTGCCCATGCCGATGCGGCCATCGCCGTCACCAACCACAGTCAGCGCAGCGAAACCGAGAATCCGGCCACCCTTCACCACCTTGGTGACGCGGTTGACCGAGATCATCTTCTCGCGGAGGCCGTCGTCGCGTTCGTCCTGCTGGACTTTTGCTTGCATTTTTGCCATGACGTATCTCTCTATGTGCGCTTAGAACTTGAGACCGGCTTCACGCGCAGCGTCAGCCAGAGCCTTCACGCGACCATGGAAGCGGAAGCCGCCGCGATCGAACGCAACGGTTTCCACGCCGGCAGCCTTCGCCTTTTCGGCGATGCGCTTGCCAATCAGGGTCGCGGCGGCGGCGGTAGCACCGCTGCCAGTCAGTTCCTTGCGCACTTCTGCCTCGACGGTCGAAGCCGAAGCCAGCACTTGCGTGCCGCACGGCGAGTAGACCTGGGCGTAAATATGCGAATTCGTACGGAACACGGTCAGACGATTGATCTTCATCTCCGCGATCTTGGCGCGGGTCTGACGTGCACGGCGCAAACGAGCGTCTTTCTTGTTCATGATTGCACCCCTTACTTCTTCTTGGTTTCCTTCAGGATGACGCGCTCGTCCGAGTAGCGAACGCCCTTGCCCTTGTAGGGCTCAGGCGGACGGTACGCGCGAACTTCCGCGGCAACCTGACCGACTTTCTGCTTGTCCGCACCCTTGATGATGATCTCGGTCTGCGTGGGCGTTGTCGCCGTCACGCCTTCCGGCATCGCATGGATCACGTCGTGCGAGAAACCAAGCTGGAGCTTCAGCGCAGCACCTTGCAGCTGGGCACGGTAGCCCACGCCGACCAGGTTCAGCTTGCGCTCGAAACCGGTGGTCACACCCTTGACCATATTGGCCACCAGGGCGCGCATGGTGCCCTGCAGTGCGTTTGCTTCGCGCGATTCGTCGGCCGGGGCGAAGGTCAGCGTGTCGTTTTCGACCTTGACCTGCACCAGGCTGTGAATCGGCTGCGTCAGCGTGCCGAGCGGGCCCTTCACGGAGAGCACGCCAGCCGCCACATTGACTTCTGCGCCTTTGGGCAGCGCGATGGGAGCCTTACCTACACGGGACATGGTTACTCCTTACGCGACGTAGCAAAGAACTTCGCCGCCCACGCCAGTGGCACGTGCCTTGCGGTCGGTCATCAGACCCTGCGGGGTCGAGATGATCGCGACGCCCAGGCCGTTCATCACTTGGGGAATGTCGCTGCGGCCCTTGTACACGCGCAGACCGGGCTTCGAGACGCGCTCAATGCGCTCGATGACCGGACGGCCGGCGTAGTACTTCAGACCGATGCTCAGTTGTGCCTTGCCGCCTTCTTCCTTCACGGCGTAGTCGTCGATATAGCCTTCGTCCTTCAGGACCTTGGCGATTGCCACTTTCAGCTTCGACGACGGCATGACAACCGACGCTTTCTGCACGCCTTGGGCGTTGCGGATGCGCGTCAGCATATCGGCGATAGGATCGCTCATGCTCATACTGTTTCTCCTGTAGCCTGTGCGTAATTACCAGCTGGCTTTCGTCAGACCCGGGATTTCGCCACGGAAGGCGATTTCACGGATCTTGTTACGCGCCAGGCCAAACTTGCGGAAGGTACCGCGGGGACGACCGGTGATCGCGCAGCGATTGCGCTGACGGGTCGGGTTCGCGTTGCGCGGGAGCTGTTGCAGCTCCAGACGTGCGCCATAACGCTCTTCTTCCGACTTTTCCTGATCGTCAATAATGGCCTTGAGGGTTGCGCGCTTGTCGGCATACTTTGCCACGAGCTTGGCGCGCTTCTTCTCACGTTCAATCAGAGCCAATTTAGCCACGGTAACCCCTTAATTGCGGAACGGGAACTTGAATGCGCCGAGGAGTGCCTTGGCTTCCTCGTCATTCTTCGCCGTCGTCGTGATGCTGATGTTCAGACCACGCAGTGCGTCGATCTTGTCGTACTCAATTTCGGGGAAAATGATCTGCTCTTTCACACCGATGTTGTAGTTGCCACGACCATCGAACGAGCGGCCCGACACACCACGGAAGTCACGCACGCGGGGCAGTGCCACGGTGACGAAACGATCCAGGAATTCGAACATGCGCTCGCCACGCAGCGTCACCATCGCGCCGATGGGATAACCCTGGCGGATCTTGAAGCCGGCGATTGCCTTCTTGGCCTTGGTCACCACCGGCTTCTGACCGGCGATCTTGGTCAGGTCGCCCACGGCCAGCTCAATGACCTTCTTGTCATTGATGGCTTCGCCAAGGCCCATGTTCAGGGTGATCTTGGTGATGCGCGGCACTTCCATGACCGACTTGAAACCGAACTGTTCGATCAGCTTCGGTACGACCTGTTCTTTGTAAAACTCTTGCAGACGTGCTGTCATGCTCAACTCCTATCCTTGCCCAGAATCAAGCTGCCACGACGGCGCCGGTGGTCTTCAGCACGCGCACGCGCTTGCCGTCTTCCACCTTGATGCCGACGCGCGACGGCTTGCCATTGGCATCCACGAGCGCAACGTTGGAAATATGCAGCGGCATGACCTTGTCGACCACACCACCAGTGGTGCCCAGCATCGGGTTCGGACGTGCGTGCTTCTTGGCAACGTTCACGCCGTCAACCACGACCTTGTCGCCGAGCATGGCTTGCACGGTACCGCGCTTGCCCTTGTCTTTGCCGGTCAGGACGATGACTTCGTCGCCTTTGCGAATCTTGTTCATGGCGGCTCCTTACAGCACTTCCGGCGCGAGCGACACGATCTTCATGAAGCGCTCGGTACGGAGTTCACGAGTCACCGGCCCGAAGATACGGGTGCCGATCGGCTCGAGCTTGGTGTTCAGCAGGACAGCGGCATTGCTGTCGAACTTGACGAGCGAACCATCAGCGCGACGCACGCCCTTGGCGGTACGCACGACGACGGCATTGTAAATATCGCCCTTCTTCACGCGACCGCGCGGCGCTGCGTCCTTGACGGTCACCTTGATGATGTCGCCCACGCTCGCATAGCGGCGCTTGGACCCACCCAGCACTTTGATGCACAGTACTTCGCGCGCACCAGTGTTATCGGCCACTTCGAGCCGGCTTTCTGTCTGAATCATGGTGTTATCTTCCCAACTTAATCCACCGGGCAACGCCCGCCGGTCAGTCTTGGTCCCGTCGGTCTCCGGCTTTGCGCCAGCAACCGTTTGGGTTGATCAACTTTGAAGTCGGTAGTTACCAGGCGGCCTGAACATGGTTAATCAGGAGCCGCTCGGCCTAGGTTCGCTCAGTCAATTCGCCGGGGTGATACAGCTAAGGCGAATGCAACAAAGCGGAAGTCCAGGATTATAGCACATAACCCTGGACTCGCAAGTCAACCGCAAACCTTGTGGTTTTTAGATGACGCGCGCAGCTTCGACCAGACGGGAAACCACCCAGGACTTGGTCCGCGAGAGCGGACGCGATTCCTGGATCTCGACCTTGTCGCCTTCCTTGTACTGGTTGGCTTCGTCGTGTGCGTGGTACTTCTTGGAACGCAGCACGTACTTGCCGTACAGGGGATGCTTGACGCGGTTTTCGATCAGGACCGTGACGGTCTTGTCCATCTTGTCGCTAACTACACGGCCGACCAGAGTGCGGCGAAGCGACGATTCCGTTTGTGCAGTTTCAGTCATTTCGTGGTCGCCTTCTCGTTCAGCACGGTTTGCACCCGCGCGATGTCCTTGCGCACCTTCTTCAGCTGGCTGGTGTTCTGCAGCTGTTGGGTGGCCTTTTGCATGCGCAGGCTAAATTGGGCCTTCAGCAGCTCGGAGAGCTCCTGGTTCAGCCCTGCGGCATCTTTGCCGCGAAGTTCGGATGCTTTCATCCCTGCTCTCCTTACGTCCCGACCTGGCGCACCACGAAATTGGTGGCGATCGGCAGCTTGGCAGCTGCGAGGCGGAACGCCTCACGTGCCAGCTCTTCCGTCACGCCATCCATTTCGTACAGCATCTTGCCCGGCTGGATTTCTGCCACGTAGTATTCCGGATTGCCCTTACCGTTACCCATACGGACTTCGGCGGGCTTCTTCGAGATCGGCTTGTCCGGGAAAATCCGGATCCAGATGCGGCCGCCACGCTTGATGTGACGGGTCATCGCACGACGTGCCGACTCGATCTGGCGAGCCGTCAGACGGCCACGGCCCATTGCCTTCAGGCCGAATTCACCGAAAGACACGGCGTTGCCACGGGTAGCCTTACCCGTGTTGCGGCCCTTCTGCTCCTTGCGGTATTTTCTGCGCTTAGGTTGCAGCATCGTTATTCTCCACTCTTCGCATCTGCGCCAGGCCCAGCGCGGCGACCGGCACCGGCACCAGCACCACCGCGGCGGTTGCCGCCCGGACGGCCTTCGCCTTCACGGCGGCGGCCTTCGGGACGACCCGGGCGACGGCGACGTTCGTCTTGCGGCTCTTCCACCACCGGCGCGTCGTTGCGGCCGAGGTGATCACCCTTGTAGACCCACACCTTGACACCGATGATGCCGTAGGTGGTTTCTGCTTCGGAGAAGCCGTAGTCGATGTCGGCGCGCAGGGTGTGCAGGGGCACACGGCCTTCGCGATACCATTCGGTACGTGCGATTTCGATGCCGTTCAGACGACCGGCGCTCATGATCTTGATGCCCTGGGCACCGAGGCGCATCGCGTTCTGCATCGCGCGCTTCATGGCGCGGCGGAACATGATGCGGCGCTCGAGCTGCTGGGTGATCGAGTCGGCGATCAGCTGCGCATCGGTTTCCGGCTTGCGGATTTCCTCGATGTTCACGTGCACGGGCACACCCATGCGGCGTTGCAGCTCAGCCTTGAGCAGTTCGATGTCCTCGCCCTTCTTGCCGATGACCACGCCCGGACGCGAGCTATAAATGGTCAGGCGTGCATTGCGGGCGGGGCGCTCGATGACGACGCGGCCAACCGAAGCGTTCTTGAGCTTCTTCTTCAGAAACTCGCGAACTTCGATGTCTTCCTTCAGCATGCCGGCGAACTTCGTGTTGTTGGCGTACCAACGCGAAGCCCAGTTACGGCTGACGGCCAGACGGAAGCCAGTCGGATGAATCTTCTGTCCCATCGTGACTCCTTAGTTGCCGAGCGTCACAGTGATGTGACAAGTTTGTTTCTCGATGCGGTTGCCGCGGCCCTTTGCTCGTGCCGTGAAACGCTTGAGCGAGGTTGCCTTGTCGACGAAGATGGTCTTGACCTTCAGTTCGTCGATGTCGGCGCCTTCGTTGTGCTCGGCGTTGGCGATGGCCGATTCGACCACCTTCTTCACGATCCCTGCAGCCTTTTTCGGGCTGAACGTCAGGACGTTGAGCGCGCGCTCGATCGGCAGACCGCGGATCTGGTCGGCGACCAGGCGAGTTTTCTGGGCGGAGATGCGGGCACCGCGATGAATCGCTTTCACTTCCATGATGGCACCTTACCTCTTCGCTTTCTTGTCAGCCGCGTGGCCCTTGAACGTACGCGTGAGCGCAAATTCGCCGAGCTTGTGGCCGACCATGTTTTCCGAAACGTACACCGGCACGTGTTGACGGCCGTTGTGGACGGCGATCGTCAGGCCGATGAATTCCGGCAGAATGGTCGAGCGACGCGACCAAGTCTTGATGGGCTTCTTGTCCTTGCCGCCCGTGGCCGCTTCCACCTTTTTCAGCAGGTGGGCGTCACAGAACGGACCCTTTTTTGCGGAACGTGTCATGTCTAGGCTCCTACCTACCGATTAACGCTTATGGCGGCGCTGCACGATCATGCTGGCAGTGCGCTTGTTGCTGCGGGTACGGTAACCCTTGGCCGGGGTACCCCACGGCGAAACCGGGTCACGACCAGCAGCGGTCTTGCCTTCACCACCACCGTGCGGGTGGTCCACCGGGTTCATCACAACGCCACGCACCGTCGGGCGGATACCGCGCCAACGGGTTGCGCCGGCCTTGCCGATGACGCGCAGGCTGTGCTCTTCGTTGCCGACTTCGCCAATGGTGGCACGGCATTCGATGTGCACGCGACGCACTTCACCCGAGCGCAGACGCACTTGAGCGTAGATGCCTTCACGAGCCAGCAGCACGGCGGAACCGCCGGCGGCGCGGGCGATCTGGGCACCCTTGCCAGGCAGCATTTCCACGTTGTTGATCGTGGTACCGACCGGGATGTTGCGGATGGGCAGGTTGTTACCAGCCTTGATCGGCGCTTCCGAGCCGTTCATCAGCGGCTGGCCAGCTACCATGCCCTTCGTGGCGATGATGTAGCGGCGTTCGCCGTCGGCGAACAGCACCAGCGCGATATTGGCGCTGCGGTTCGGATCGTATTCCAGGCGCTCGACCTTGGCGGCGATGCCGTCCTTGTCGTTGCGCTTGAAGTCGACCACGCGGTAGTGGTGCTTATGACCACCGCCCTTGTGGCGGGTGGTGATGTGACCGTTGTTGTTACGGCCCGACTTCTGGAATTGCTTTTCCAGCAGCGGAGCATGGGGCGCGCCCTTGTGCAGGTTGGGGTTAACAACCTTCACCATGGAGCGACGGCCCGGGGACGTCGGCTTGGTCTTGACGAGTGCCATGATTACTTGGCCTCCGCTTCAAAATTGATTTCCTGACCCGGCTTGAGCGAAACGTAAGCCTTCTTCACGTGGTTGCGACGCCCCATGAAGCGGCCAAAGCGCTTTTGCTTGCCCTTTTGGTTCAGGATCTGAACGGACTGCACCTCGACCTTGAACAGCAGTTCGACCGCCGCCTTCACGTCTGCCTTGTTGGCATCGCGAGCGACTTCGAACACGACTTGTTCGTTCTTGTCGGCGACCAGGGTTGCCTTTTCGGAAACCACCGGGGCGAGCAGCACCTGCATCAAACGATGATCGTTCTTGGCTACTTGCGTCATTTCAGCAACTCCTCGATCTGCGCGACGGCTGCCTTGGTCACCAGCACCTTCTTGTAGTGCACGAGCGACAGCGGGTCAGCCTGGCGCGGCTCGACAACTGCCACGTGCGGCAGGTTGCGCGAAGCCAGGTAGAGGTTTTCGTCGAGGCTGTCGGTGATGATCAGCACCGAGTCCAGGCCCATGGCCTTGAACTTGTCGGCCAAGAGCTTGGTCTTGGGCGCATCGACGGTGAAACCTTCCACCACGTTGATACGACCTTCACGTGCGAGCTGCGAGTAAATCGAGCGCATGCCGGCACGGAACATCTTCTTGTTGACCTTCTGCGTGAAGTTCTCTTCCGGCGAATTCGGGAAGATGCGGCCGCCCCCGCGCCACAGCGGCGAGGAAGACATACCGGCACGAGCACGGCCCGTACCCTTCTGACGCCACGGCTTCTTGGTCGTGTGCTTGACCTCTTCACGATCCTTCTGCTTACGGTTACCGCTGCGAGCGTTGGCCTGGTAAGCGACGACGATCTGGTGAACGAGGGCTTCGTTGTAGTCACGGCCGAAGACTTCGGGCGAGGCGTCAACGCCTGCGCCGACTTGGCCATTGTCCTGAAGGAGCTTGAGTTCCATTGATTCGCTCCTTAAGCTTTGGCTTTGGCCTTGACGGCCGGGGTCACGATGACCTTGCCGCCCTTGGAACCGGGGATCGCGCCCTTGACCAGCAGCAGCTTGCGCTCTGCGTCGATCTTGGCGATTTCCAGGTTCTGGACGGTGCGGGTGACGTCACCCAGGTGGCCCGTCATGCGCTTGCCGGGGAACACACGGCCCGGATCCTGCGCCATACCGATGGAACCCGGCACGTTGTGCGAACGCGAGTTACCGTGGGTGGCACGACCGGATGCGAAATGGTGGCGCTTGATGGTACCGGCGTAGCCCTTACCGATGGTCACGCCCTGGACGTCGATCTTCTGACCGACTTCGAACAGGTCGACCGACAGCGAACCGCCAGTTTGCAGTTCGCCAGCCTTAGCGGCATCGATACGGAATTCGCGGATGATTTCGCCAGCTTCGACACCGGCTTTGGCGAGGTGACCCGCCAGCGGCTTGGTGACGCGGCTAGCGCGGCGTGCGCCGAAAGTGACTTGAACCGCGGTATAACCGTCGGTCTCGTCCGTCTTGATTTGCGTCACGCGGTTGTCGCCGACCTCGACCACGGTAACGGGAATCGAATCACCGTCGTCCGTGAAAATACGGGTCATGCCAACCTTGCGACCTACAAGGCCAAGGCTCATGGTTTGCTCCATTCCCAGCTGCGATTGGCCGGGGCTGATTGATACACGAAAACTGTGTGTTTGCAGTACAAGGGCTTGCGCTAAAGAAGACTGCGCATGGCCAAAATGGCCAGCCCGATTACCCATAGACAAACGGGTAGCCTTACACTATATCCGACTGGTTTGGAAAGAGCAAGAGTTTGAGTGGGAGGTAGTGACGGTGCGCGGGGCTGCGTGTTGCTTTATGGCGTTTTCCCGCTCTTTTGCCGTCGGATCGCGGCGCGATTGTGCTGCTTTCGCTCCTCACCGGCTCCGCGTTGCGGGGTTCGCGCCGCGGATGGCCCCGGTCCGGGCCTCCCATCGCCGCCGGCGATTCCCCAAGGGTCTTACGGCCCGACCCTGACGAACTCGCCGCCATAGAACACCAGTGGGTCCCCCTCCCCCACCTCAAACCCTTCGACCGCGCCCACGATCAGCAGGTGATCCCCCACCGGATCGGCGCGCTCGACGCGGCAGGCAAGCGTGGCCAGCGCTTCTTCCAGGTACGGCACCCCGCGCTCGCAGCACCGGTGCGCGATGCCCGCGAACTTGTCCTCGGCCGGCGTCGCGAAGCGGCGCGCCAGTCCCCCCTGCCCTGCGCGCAGGATGCTGACGCCGAAACTGGCGCCAGCGGCGAAGTGCGCGACATTCGGCGAATGCAGGGCCAGGCTCCAGAGGATCAGCGGCGGCGCCAGCGACAGCGAGGCGAAGGAGTTGATGGTAAGGCCGATCGGGCGGCCGCCAGCGCCGCGCGCGCCGATGACCGCCACGCCCGTCGCATAGCGCCCGCAGGCGCGCCGCAGGGCCCGGGGGTCGTGCATCGCTTGGGCGACCGCCATCTCACGCCGCCCTTGGCAGATGCCGGTCGATCAGTTGCTGGCAGGCTGTGGGATCCGCCCACCAGGGGAAGAAGTCCGGCGGATTGTCGAAGCCGTTGGCGATGCGCGCGGCCAGTGCCGGCGCCTGCCCGGCGGCGCCGAGCAGCGACAGGATATGCGGCGGCGGCGGCGTGAGCAGGGAGTTGGTCCAGTTCACCACGTCGCCGGCGTACTGCCAGTACCGCGCGAAGGTCTGCTCCATCCAGCCAGCATCGAAGGCGCGCTCGCCGTGCGTGACGATGGCGTCGAGGTAGACCTTGCAGCACTTGGCGGCGTTGTTCGAGCCCTGCCCGGTGATGGGATCGTTGACTACCACCGCGTCGGCCATGCCGAAGACCAGCTTGCCGGATGGCAGCGTCATGACAGGATGGCGCACGGTCGGCGTGAAGCGGCCGGCCAGGATGCCCTGCTCGTCGGTCAGCGTCACCGCCTCGCAGCGTTGCGCCTCCCACGGCAGCCACGTGCGCAGGATGCGCAGGCTTTCGGCGAGGTGCTGCTCCGGGGTGCGGGCTTCGGCCCAGCGATCCATCGGGCCGCCCGGCACGCCTTCGAACACCATGATCTCGCAGGGCCCGCTGAGCGTCAGCGCGGGGAAGACGAAGTACTCGCCGATGCCCGGGATCAGGTTGAAGGCGACGCGCGAGTACGGGCTGCTGGGCCGCATGCCGTTCACATAGGTCAGCGCCAGCGCGCGCTGGGGCGCGGTGAAGGGACTGCGGGCGGGATCGCGCTCGAAGCGGCTCACGATCTCACCCTTGCCGGCGGCGAGCAGCACCAGGTCGTGCTCGCCTGCCAGCGCCTCCAGCTCGGCCACGCCGGCGTCGGCGATACGCAGGTCGCCGCCGCGCTGCGCGAAGGCCTCCATCCAGGCGGGCATCTTGAGACGCTGGTCCACTGCCAGTGCCGGACGCTCGAGGCGGGCGGCCCAGTCGATCAGCTTCGCACCGGGCTGCTCGGGGTGCGGCACCGCCAGGCCGATGCCTTCGACGGGCGGGCACGTATCGTCCCACCAGCCGAGCCCGAGTTCGCGCTCGCACTGCAGGGCGCGGTCGAACATGCACTGGCTGGACATGACTTTGCCCGCGCGGACCTGGTCCGGCGTGCGGTTGGTCATCAATGTCACCTGGTAACCCCGGGCCTGCAGGCCGAGGGCCATCTGCAGGCCGGACTGGCCGGCGCCCACGATGGCAATGCGTTGGCTCATGGCAATCTCCTCGATGCGGATAGCGCGCTTGGAATGACGGTCTGGATTGGCGGTCCGGCGCCGGCTCGTGCCGGCCGCCCTCGGGCTGCGTGGCGTCAGCCTGCGAGCCGTGGAATCGCGGGGACGTTCTGCTCCGGCCCCATCGCCGCGTAGCCGCCATCCACGGCATAGTCGGCGCCGGTGACGAAGCTGGCGTGGTCGGAGCAGAGGAACAGCACGACCTGGGCCACTTCGTCGGGCTCGCCGGCGCGGCCGAGCAGGTGGAAGTCGGCCGCCACGCGATCGGTGCGCTCGCGGTTGCCGCCGCTGACCTCGTCCATCAGCCGGCACCAGGTCCAGCCGGGCGAGACGGCGTTGACGCGAATGCCGTCGGGCGCGAGGTCCATGGCCATGCTGCGCGTGAGTTGCCGGATCGCCGCCTTGGAGGCGGGATAGAGCCAGCGCCCGGTCTGCGCCACATTGGCCGAGATGCTGGTGAAGTTGACGATGGCGCCGCCGCCGCGCTCGCGCATGACGCCGTGCACGGCCTGCGCCAGCATCACGCCGGATACGACGTTGACGTCGAGCGCGGCAAGCCAGTCGCGGCGGCCTGACCTGAAGCCGTCGTCGAGATAGGTACAAGCCAGGTTGACCAGGTAATCGATGCCGCCGAAATGCTGCTTCACCTGCGCCACCGCGGCACCGACCTGGACGTCGTCGGTGATGTCGGTGCGCACGAACAGCGCCCGTTCGCCGAGTTCTGCGGCGATGCGCTCGCCGCCGGCGGCGTCGATGTCGAGTATGGCTACCCGCGTGCCGGCCTGGGCGAAGGCCCTGGCCACGCCCGCGCCGATCAGGGTGGCGCCGCCGCTGACGATGGCGACCTTGTCCTGCAGTCCTTTCATGACGTTGTCTCCCGATGATGGGGCGTCGCCGCACAAGGCGGGCGCGCCCTTTTTGAAATATGAATACGTCGCGACGAGATCAGGATCCCTTCGAAGGCGGCGGCTACTTGCCTTCGCTCTCCTGCCAGCGCGCCATCAGCGTGTTCGACGGCAGCGTTTCATCGAGCAGCTTGCGCGCCGTTTCCACGCCGGCCACGGGCAGGCCCGCGGGATCGAGCTTGCCGATCTGCACCAGCACGCTGGCCTGGTCCCAGTAGATGTGCTCGTGATAAAGCTTGTCGCCGCGGAACTTGACGATGGCGATGAGCGGGACTTCCACCCGCTTGCCGGTCGGCGGCACGCCCGGAAGCATCCAGTCGATCTCGCAGGTATGGGTGAAGCAGAACAGCATCTCGTCGACGATCTGGCTGGCACCTACCGTGCGTGAGAGCGGGATCAGCGTGGTGTCGGGCGGATTGCTGTGGACGAAATGGTTCTTGTAGAAGCGCTTGAGCTGGCTGTGGCCCACGCCGCCGGTCATGGTCGGGATATGGTTGACGTAGGGCTGGGCCACCATCGTCGCCATGGTTGCGTCGACATCGCGGGTGGCGAATTCGTATTCGCAATGCTTGTCCCACAACGCCGAGAAGTCGTAGTACGGGCCCATCTCGGCGCGCAGCGCGCCGATCGAGCGCTGGTGCGCCATCAGCGCAGAGGGGCGGTCATAGTGCTCGCCGCCGGCGCGCGCGAAGGCGTGGTCGACGTCGGGGTAGACATAAAGCTCGATGCCGTCGCGGCCGCCCAGCGCGGCGCGGATCTGCGCCTGTGCCTCGGGTGGGCAGAAGCCGTCGCGCTGGGCGACATGCAGCACCAGGCGGCCCTTGATATGGCGGGCCTCATCCAGCGCGCGTTCGATGCCGACCCCGTAGTACGCTACCGCGCAAGCCACCTCGTCGAGCCGGCAGGCGGCCAGGTAGGCCAGCTTGCCGCCCAGGCAGAAGCCGAGCACGCCGGCATGCCCCGCGCATTCGGGGCGCGCGCGCAGCGCGGCAAGCGTGGCGCCGACGTCCTGCACGCCAAGGTCTTCGTCGAACCGCTGGTAGAGGCCGAGCGCGCGCTGGAAATCTTCGCCGCGCTCGTCCAGCTCGATGCCGGGTGCGAGGCGCCAGAACAGATCCGGGACCAGCACCGTGTAGCCCTCCTCGGCGTAGTAGTCCGCCACCGCTCGCATGGTGGCGTTGACGCCGAAGATTTCCTGGCACAGCACGATGCCGGGGCCCTTGCCCGCCGCGGGTGTGGCCAGGTAGGCGTTGAACGCACCGCTGCCGTCGGCGGCTTGGATCTGGATGGTCTGGCCCATGAGCTGCGTTCCTTTCTTGTCTTGTCGGGGGGTTGGGGCTGCCGTGCTGGATTCCATGATGGGATATCCGCACTGCAGCAAGCTAGCCGCCGGATGCAGCGGCTATCCGATTAGTGCAGGAAAATGCCGGCCCGGGCAAGGGACGCGCGAAACCGGGGCGCGGCGATCCACTATAGTGGTGCGAAGGAACCCGCCCGCGCGGGACCGTGGAGCCACCCCCAGCAACGGCGCGCACTGACGCCGAGGAGCGAGACAATGCCGCAGCCCCCCGCTGCCACGGCCGCCGAGCCGCTGGCAGGCGCCCTGCTGTCAGACCCAAGCCGGCTGGTCTTCGCCTCGACCGACCACGCGCGCACCCGTGCGGCGGTCGGCGCGGTCTTCAAACCCCACAAGCTCACCATTGCCGGCACCCTGCTGGCCGCGCGCATGCATCACGCGCCACTCGGCGCGGTATCGTTCAACCGGTTGTCCTACGGGGCCGAGGTCCGGATCGAGCCGGGCCCGCTCGAGGATTTCCTGCTGGTGCAGATGCCTGTCGCCGGGCATGCCGAGATCCGCTGCGGACGCCAGCACATCGTTTCCGACCAGGACACCGCCTCGGTGCTGACGCCCGCCGATCCGCTACAGATGCGCTGGAGCGCCGATAGCGACCAGCTGATCGTGCGCGTGGAGCGCGGCGCGCTGGAGCGGGTCTGCGCGGCCCACCTTGGCCATCGCCCGCAGCAGGCGCTGCGCTTCGAACTTGGCATGGCCTGGCGCCGCCAGGCATCCTGGTACCAGCTGATGCACTACCTGGCGGAGCTGCTCGCGCTGGCGCCGGACGCGGCGCGGCATCCGCTGACCGCCTGCCAGCTCGAGCAGCTCGTGATCGGAACGCTGCTGACGGTGCAGCCGAACAATCTCAGCGATGCGCTGCAGGCACGGGGCAAGCCGCTGGCGCCGCGCCATGTCAGGCTGGTGGAGGAATACATCCATGCGCATGCCCATGCGCCGCTGACGCCGGCGGTGCTGGCCGAGGTGGCCGGCGTCAGCCTGCGGGGCCTGTACGCGGGCTTCCGCGAGCATCGAGGCATCAGCCCCATGGCCTATCTGCGCGCGGTGCGGCTCGAGCGCGTCCGGCACGATTTGCTCAACGACAAGACCGTCGACTCGGTGACGGCGGCGGCGCTGCGCTGGGGCTTCAGCCACCTGGGGCGGTTCAGCGTGGAGTACCGCAAAAGCTTCGGCGAACCGCCGGGCCGGACCTTGCGGCGGCGCGGACCGCCGTAAGGGTGCGCAGCCGCGCACGGCACAGGAGCCCAAAAGCAAAAACGGCGAACCGAAGTTCGCCGTCTCTGTTGCCCGAGGCCGCCGGAGCGGCCTTGCGCGGAATGACTTTACACCTTGATTTCGACGTCGACGCCTGCCGGCAGGTCGAGCTTCATCAGTGCGTCAACGGTCTTGTCGGTAGGATCGACGATGTCCATCAGGCGCTGGTGAGTGCGGATCTCGAACTGATCGCGGCTGGTCTTGTTGACGTGCGGCGAACGCAGGATGTCGAAGCGCTGGATGCGGGTCGGCAGGGGCACCGGGCCCTTGACGATCGCGCCAGTACGCTTGGCGGTATCCACGATTTCGGCTGCCGACTGGTCGATCAGGCGATAGTCGAAAGCCTTCAGGCGGATACGGATCTTCTGGTTCTGCATGATATTTCCTTAAAAGAGCGATGGGCGCGAGCGCCCTGGAACATGGGAAAAGGCCAGCGGTATTGTACCGCCAGCCAGTTCCAGGAAGTTTTTTATCAGTCGAGGATCTTTGCCACGACGCCGGCGCCGACGGTACGACCGCCTTCACGGATGGCGAAACGCAGGCCTTCTTCCATGGCGATCGGGGCGATCAGCTTGACGGTGATCGACACGTTGTCGCCGGGCATGACCATTTCCTTGTCTTGT